>JALWNI010000061.1 GCA_027083695.1 Nautiliaceae bacterium
GGAAATTTTAATGGATATCAGTTATATTGAAAAATTGGAAAAATTACTAAATTTTTATAAATATTCTACTAAACTAGCAGAGGCTCTTGGTGTTTCAAGAATGAGTATTGTCAATTGGAGGGACGGGGCTTCTATTAGTGAGGAAAACAGGTTAAAAATAGATTATCTTTATTACCAGTATATATTTTTGCCGGAAATTGAAGATAAAAAGAATGAAATAGAAACTTATATTAAAAAAATAACATCAAAAGATTATTCAGATTTGATAAGCTCTATTGATTTTATTGAAGAAATTGCAAAATACAATTCATTCGGTTCTTTGGAGGTTGAAACAGATATAAACAATAAAGAATTTGAAAGTATTATAGAAGGTGAATATATAAATAAAGATATACAAAAAAGAAAAATACTAGAAGCAAATAATCTTTATAATCTAACCAAAATAGTAATTTCAGATACAATAAAAGGTAATATTAAAATTTCTGTTGAAACTATCAAAAACTGGCATTTAAGCCTTTTTTTAGGAATAAGAGAAGATGCAGGAAAATTTTCTACAAAAATAAGAAAAATTAAAGATACAAATTTAACTCTTACTCATCCGGATGATATAGAAGAAGAGCTTGAATATTGGATAAAAAGCTATAAAAATATTTCAAATATTTATGATATTGCAAAATCACACGAACATTTTGAGCTTATTCATCCTTTTGGAGATGGAAACGGAAGAATAGGAAGACTTATTATCGCACATCAAGCTATAAAATTAAAACTTCTACCTCCTTTTATAAACAAAGCAAATAAAGCTCTTTATTATGCAACTTTGCATAAAGCCCAGACAAGCGGAAATATTTTGCCACTAAGCTGGTTTTTGTGTAAAGCAATAGAGGATATGGAAAAAAATATTTAAATAATTTCTCTTAATATATTCATATAAGCTTTTTTTATTTTCTCATTTTTCATTACAGCCGGTTTTTTATCAAAAGGCATTTCTTCAATAATATTGCTTTTGGGAATATAATTTCTAAAATATTGATTTTTGGGAAGTTTCATAACCGCTTTTATTACTTTTTTGTGAATTTCCGAATTTTCGACTCTGTTTAGTAAAAGTTTTAAGTTATTGTTTAGTTTGAGTGAGAGAATCTGGTTATATGTTCTTAGAGAAAGTATATTTGGAAGAGCCGGGATAATTATCATATTTGAGTGTTTGATAATGTCTCTTGTGAGTTTGTTTAAATTTGCGGGAGCATCGATAAATATAAAATCATAGTCGTGTTTTAAAATCTTTTCAAGTCCGTTTTTGTAATTTTCAAGTTTTGTATCGGCCGGGATGATGTCTAAATTCGGATATTGAGTTGATTTAATGATTTCTGAGGGATTTTTGTTTAAAAGGTTTCTTTTTTTTACCTTTTTATCAAAAAAATAACTGCTTGCTCCTTGTGTGTCAAGGTCTATAAGAAGAGTTTTGTATTTAAGAGATGTTAGATATGCGAGATTTACGCAAGTCGTAGTTTTGCCGACCCCTCCTTTTGAGTTAAAAAGCGATATTATCATCAACGGCCTTTTTTAGTATAATATCAAAAAAAGCACTGGGGTTTCAAATGGAAAAAATAAATATTAATGAACTTCGCAATCCTGAATATGTTTTAGTTGGTAATAAAAGAATGAGACTTGATGAGCTTATAAATGATTATATGAAACTTAAAAAAACTTATAAGAAAGCTATTAAAAAATATATTCAAGAACAGGAGCTCAAACCGTATCAAGCAGAGCTTATAAAAATGCAAAAATATCTTGAAGATACACAAAAAAGAATGATTGTTTTATTTGAAGGAAGAGATGCTGCGGGTAAAGGCGGAACAATCAGAAGAATTGTCAGATATATGAACGAAAAACATTATAGAGTCGTAGCACTTGGAAAACCAAGTGATGTACAAAAAACTCAGTGGTATTTTCAAAGATATGTAGAGCAGTTTCCAAGAGGAGGAGAAGTAGTTCTTTTTGACAGAAGCTGGTATAATAGGGCAATGGTAGAGCCTGTATTTGGATTTTGTACAAAAGAGCAGTATGAAACATTTATGCAAGAATGCCCTATGTTTGAAAAATCACTCGTAATGGAAGGTACGATTTTAGTAAAGATTTATCTTTCAATTTCAAAAGAAGAACAAGCCAAAAGATTTGAGAAAAGAAGGACGAATCCTTTAAAACAGTGGAAACTAAGTGAAATAGATTTGCAAGCACAGGATAAATGGGATGAATTTACAGAAATGAAATACAAAATGCTAAAAGCAACTCACACACACTATGCACCTTGGACTGTAATAAGAAGCGATAATAAACACCTTGCAAGACTTAATGCAATGAAAGTAATTTTAAATGCAATTGATTATCCTGACAGAAACAGGGATTTGGATTATGTTCCGGATGAGGGAATAGTAGTAAGTGGGGCAAGGGAAATTGAAATAATGGAGGCTGATAGAATAAGAAGCGGTAAGTTTGTAAGTTAATCAGAAAATATAAATATGAAAATAAGAAATGGAATATAAGAGAAAAAAAAGGAGAAATTATGGATACTATAAAAGAGAAATTTTATAGACTTTTTAAAAATGAAATGAGTGAAGAAGAAGCAAAAAAATTTTTAATGGATCTATATGAAAAAGGTGAAAGCGCGGAAGATATAGCCGCTGCGGCAGAAGTTATGAGAGAATTTAGCGTTAAACTTCCCGTAAGTAAGGATTTAAAAGAAAAGTTAATTGATATTGTTGGTACAGGTGGAGATAAAAGCAATTCATTTAATATTTCTTCAACTACGGCGCTTTTACTCTCTTCAATCGGAAGCTATGTTGCAAAACACGGAAACAGAAGCATAACAAGCAAAAGCGGAAGTGCTGATATGCTTGAAGCTCTTGGATTAAATCTAAATTTAACACCTGAAAATCAGGTAAAAATGCTTAAAGAAGTAAGATTTACTTTTATTTTTGCGATAAACCATCATCCTGCAATGAAGTATATTATGCCTATAAGAAAATCTATTCCACATAGAACTATTTTTAATTTATTAGGACCACTTACAAACCCGGCAGGTGCTAAAAAATATATGCTAGGAGTTTTTAGTGTTGATTATATTGAAATAATGGCAAAAGCACTTATGTTAATGGATGTAAAAAGGGCTATGGTTGTAAGTTCTCTTGATGGAATGGATGAAATTAGTATTGAGGCTCCTACAAAAGGAATTTTTTATGATGGAAAATCTTTACAAGAAATATTAATTGATCCAAAAGAATATGGTATGAGTGGAATAAAAGAGGATTTGATAGGAGGAGATGCAAAAGAAAATGCTTTAATTACAAAAGGAATTTTAAGCGGAGAAATAAAAGGGCCTAAAAGAGATGTTGTATTATTGAATGCAGCAGCGAGTTTAGTAGTGGATGAGAAAGTATCTTCAATTGAAGAAGGAATAGAAAAAGCAAAAGAAGCAATTGATAGCTCAAAAGCTATAAAACATCTTGAAAAAATTATTGAAGTTTCAAGGAAACTTGGTGGCGCTTAGAAAAATAAATGTTGATAATAAAGAATTTGAAATCCATTATGATATTGTAAATCCTACAAACCCCAAAAATATAATTTTTTTGCACGGTTGGGGCAGTAATAAAGAGATAATGAAAGTTTTTAGTGAAAATTTTAAAGATTTTAGGCATATTTATATTGATATGCCGGGATTTGGAAAATCTCCAAATCCTTATGTTCTAACTACAAAAGATTATGCGAAGATAATAGATACATTTTTAAAAGAGCTTAATATAAAAAAAGATATCATAATAGGTCATAGTTTTGGAGGAAAAGTTGCAACTTTGCTGAAACCTGACCTTTTGGTCCTCTTAGCAAGTGCCGGTATTATTATGCCAAAGCCTCTTAGTGTGAGAGTTAAAATAAAAGTTTATAAACTTCTTAAAAATTTAGGACTTTCTAAATTTAGAAAATTTTTTGTAAGTAATGATGCTAAGGGAATGAGTGAAAATATGTATGAAACTTTTAAAAATGTTGTTGATGAGGATTTTAGCAATATTTTTGCAAATTATAACGGTAAAGTGCTGATTTTCGGAGGCAAAGAAGATACAGCCGTCCCGCCCGAAGCCGTAAAAAAACAAGGTGAATTATTTAAGAGTAAAATTATTATGTTAAGTGGAAATCACTATTTCTTCTTTAATTCTCCGAGTGTAGAGGGTGCGAGGGAGAATAGGGGGATTGTGGAAACAAAAATAAAGGAAAAATATGGATTTAAATGAAAAATTTTTAAGAATAATAGAAGTGTCTTTGCAAAAGTTTTTAACATCTCATCCAAGAAGTAATGAAAAATTAAAACCGTTACATGGAGGGATTAAATCAGATTTATTTAATAAGATACAACAATTAAATATAAAAAATATAAACTTAATTTCTCTTGATGATACTAACTCCTCTGAGGATATAATACCTGGACGTTATTATGACAAAACAGTTGATATCTCTATAAGAAAAGATAATATCATCATTGGAGCAGTAGGTGTTAAATTTGTAATGAATAATTATATGCAAAATGCAAATAACTATTTTGAAAATATGCTTGGGGAAACTGCCAATATAAGATCAGCAGGTATTCCATATTTTCAAGTGCTTATTTTATTTGAAAAAATGCCATATTTTAAAAAAGGTGGAATTTTAAGTAAATGGGAAGAAATTTCACAAAATACACATTTAAAAAAATATATAAAATTATCACAAGATAATATAGAAAGATTTTATCATACTCCTATATTAATGTTACTTTCTATTGTTTCACTGCCACAAGAAATTACAGAAG
>JALWNI010000062.1:0-2749 GCA_027083695.1 Nautiliaceae bacterium
TCTATAAAAACAGAACTTGAACTATTAAAAGAGAATAAAAATATTTTTAAAACAATGGTTAAATTAAAAGATGTACCTCCTCCACCTACAATTTCAAATCCTTTTCAGATTATAAATGCACTTAATTATGAAAAAGAAGTCAATACCATTATTAAAGAAGATAAGAATATATATAAAGAGTTTGAAAATACTTATAAAAAAATAAAACAACTTTATAAATTTCAAAATAAAAACATACCAAATTTAGAAAAAATAGTAAATGATTTTAGTGTGCTTATGAATGTATATAAAACGAAACTTGAAACAATAAAAAACAAAGCGGAAATATACAAAAAACAGGTAAATTCGGAAATACAAAAAGAAGTATATAAATTAATTTATCTTATTATTTCAATAATAATTAGTATTGTTTTTTTCACTGTTTTAAAATTAATTTTAAAACGATACATAAAAGACGAATCAATTTATATCACAAATAAGATTATAAACTTCATTAACTTAACTGTGATTTTGTTAATTATAATGATTTTTTATATCAATAACTCTACCTATATTATTACAATATTAGGATTTGCCTCAGCGGGTATTGCAATTGCAATGAAAGATTGGTTTATGAATATGTTTGGGTGGGTTGTAATCATGACTAGCGGCAATTTCAAAGTTGGGGATAGAATAAAAATTTTATTACAAAACGGAAATGTAAAAATAGTAGGTGATGTAATTGATATAACTCTTACAAGAATAGTAATATATGAGGATGTAACATTAACAACATATCTTTATAACAAAAGAGCAGGAAGAATTGTATTTGTTCCAAATAATGTAATTTTTACCAATCCGATTTTTAATTATACACATCATGGATTAAGTACTGTATGGGATGGAATCGATATTACAATAACATTTGATTCAAATTATAAAAAGGCTGTTTACCTTGCAAAAGAAGTAGTTAGTCAATATTCAAAAGGTTATACTGATATAACAAAAAGAAGATTGAAAAAGCTAAAATCAATATATCACATCAAAACTTCAAATGTAGAACCAAAAATTTATACATTTATAGAAGAAAACGGTATAAGAATTAGTTGCTGGTATTTAAATAATTATGCTACACTTAATCTTAAAAGTACAATAAGTGCAGAAATTTTGGAAGCATTTAACAAAGAAGATGATATTAAAATAGCATATCCAACTTATACTATAATAAAGAAAGAAAATGAAGAATTTAATAAAACTCAAATACCTTTATAAATTAAAAGAATCAGGAATTGAATTTTTTGAAGGTTTTGAAAGTAAAGAAGATAATATAAAAATGCCAAATCAATTACAAGAACTTGAAAAAATATGTAAAAATTGTACGCTTTGCGATTTAAGCAAAACAAGAACTAATGTAGTTTTTGGCGAAGGGAATCCAAATGCAAATCTTATGTTTATAGGTGAAGGACCCGGAGAAATGGAAGATAAAACAGGAAGACCTTTTGTAGGAAGAGCAGGAAAACTTCTTACAAAAATAATAAATAATGTTTTAGGTATTGATAGAAAAGAGGTATATATTGCAAATATAGTAAAATGTCGACCACCAAATAACAGAGTACCAACAATTGAAGAAGCACAAACCTGTAAACCTTTTTTATTAAAACAAATTGATATAATTAAACCTGAGGTTTTAGTTTGTCTTGGAAAAACAGCTTTTATGTATTTAATGGATAGCGATATGCCAATTAGCAAAGTCAGAGGACAAATTTTTGAATATAAAGGAAAAAAAGTGATACCAACATACCATCCGAGCTTTTTGCTTAGAAATCCAAGTGCTAAAAAAGAAGCATATAAAGACTTTTTACTTATAAAGAGTATGCTATGAAAAAATTTATTTTAATATTATTAGGTACTTTTTTATTTGCTCAACAAAATAATTTCAATAAACCTGTAATTTTAAATGGTATAACCATATTTAATCTCCCAACGATAAAAACAAATGAAACAAATAATTCGTCTTTAAATGAAAAAAATAATACAAAAATTATGTCAAATAAAATAAATAATATGTTTGAAAATAATAAAACCACAAAAAACATAAATATATTACAAAATAATATGTATATTAAAAATAACGAAACTAATCAAAGCGAAATCAATCAAACTGAAACCAATCAAACTGAAACCAATCAAACTGAAACCAATCAAACAAAACATATAACCTATGAAGAAATTTTTTCATCTTCATTTAAAACAATTAAGCCCAAAATAGATGTTGCTATTTTAATAAACAAAAAGAAATTTAAAAAATATCTTCCTTCAATAATAAATTCAATAAATGCTTATTTTATCTACAAAAATTCTGAATATAATCTAAGTGTTTATGATATTAATCAAACATCACAGGCCTTAAAACATAAAAATGTTATTGTATTTACATATGAGCCAAAAACAATATATGCATTTAAAGATATTAATAATACTAATTTTTATTTTCCGATGATAAATAAAAATGATGTTAATTATACTCAATCAAATTTCTATTTTGGAGGCATTAATTATACTTCTCAAATAAAAAAACTTTCAAATCTAATAGATGAAAATAATACAATTGCAGTTAACGATAACACATTCACTTCTCAAAAATTATTTTCAATTGAAGCAAATCTTTTTAAGACTGTAATTCCTTATGATTGGAATAAAATATATTATAAAGATTTAAATAATTCATATGTTTTTTTAAATACAATTCCACAAAAAACAATCCAAATAT
>JALWNI010000062.1:2759-18314 GCA_027083695.1 Nautiliaceae bacterium
CCAATATTTATTATAAAGGAATCAATCCTAATTTAATTTTATCCACTCAAATAAATTATAACCCAATAATAATTGCCTTATCGCAACCACAAGCATTAACTAAATTAATTATTGCTAATTCAATAATAAATCCTCCAAAAGAACTTAGTGACATCAATCTATTATTATCAAGTGATATTAAATTCAACTGGGTAAACTATTCTTCAAATATTTTGTGTAATAAAATATATAATCTAAACAGTCAAGGTGATATATATTTTATGAACGACTTTCTACTCTATATTTTTAATAATCAAATAAATTATAAAACTAAACTTTATCAAATAGTATTTAATGGTTTTAAGGAGATTTTAACTCCTTAATTTTTTTATTTTAATTTATTTGTTATAATTTCGCCAAAAAAGGATACAAATGGCAACATATGTAATCGGGTTCCCAAGAATTGGTGAACAAAGAGAACTTAAAAAAGCATTGGAAAGCTATTGGAGCGGCAAAAGCAGTCAAGAAGAACTTAAAAAAACAGCAAGTGACCTTAGAAAAAGACATTGGGTATATCAAAAAAATGCTGGTATCGATTTAATTAGTATTAATGATTTCAGTTTTTATGATAATATGCTTGATACTACTATTATGTTAAATGCAGTTCCTGAAAAATATAAAGACATTGAAGATGAACTTGATAGATATTTTGCAATGGCAAGAGGTGATAAAACACATAAAGCAATGGAAATGACTAAATGGTTCAACACAAATTACCATTACATTGTACCTGAGCTTAATGAAAATATGGAATTTAAAGCAAACACATCAAAAATCAAAGAGGAACTTGAAGAAATAAAAGAGCTTGGCATAACTCCTAAAATTAACTTAATAGGGCCAATTACTTATGTAAGACTTAGCAAAGTTGAAGGAAATGCTAATAATATTATTGAAAAGCTTATTCCTGTTTATAAAGAAATTATTAATGAATTTAAAGATTATACCATTCAAATGGATGAACCTTATTTTGTAACAAATCCAACAAACCAAGATTTAGAATTGCTTGAAAAAACATATAATGAATTAGCAAAAGATGCTAATATTTATGTAGCAACTTATTTTGAACATTCAAATGAAGCAAATGCAGTTTTAGCAAAAACTCCTATTAAAGGTATGTTTTTAGATTTTGTAGCAGGTAATGAGAATTCAATTAAAGAACTTGTAAATACAGGAAAAGAAATTGGAATCGGAATTGTAAATGGTAGAAATGTATGGGTAAATGATATTGAAAAATCAGCTGAATTCATAAAAGGACTAACAGAAGCAGTTGATAGTGAAAAAGTTCATATTGGAAGCAGTTGTAGCTTGCTTCATGTACCATATACTCTAAAATATGAAACAAAAATGGATGAAGACATTAAATCTTGGATAAGCTATGCACTTGAAAAACTTGATGAAATTAGAGTTATAAATAAACTTGTAAAAAATGAAGAATTAAGTGCAACTGACAAAGAAGTTCTTGAAGGTAATAAAATTGCAATCTCAACAAGAAAAACATCTAAAAAAATCCATGATACTATTGTTCAAGACAGAGTATCTAATTTAACAGAAAAAGATAAACATAGAAGTATGCCATTTGAAGAGAGAATTAAACTTCAACATGAAAATCTAAAATATCCTATTTTACCAACAACAACAATTGGTAGCTTTCCACAAACACCTGAGCTTAGAAAATTAAGAAGAGATTATAAAAACAGTCTCATCAGTGAGGAAAAATATAAAGAAGAAATTAAAAAAATGATTGCTGAGTGTGTTAAATTTCAAGAAGAAATTGATTTAGATGTATTAGTTCACGGTGAGTTTGAAAGAAATGACATGGTTGAATATTTTGGTGAACAATTAAATGGTGTGGCATTCTCTCAAAATGGATGGGTACAAAGTTACGGAAGTAGATGTGTAAAACCTCCTCTAATCTATGGTGATGTAAGCAGACCAAAAGATATGACAGTTGAATGGATTACATATGCTCAAAGTTTAACTAATAGACCAATGAAAGGGATGCTAACAGGACCTGTTACTATGCTTAACTGGTCATTTGTAAGAGATGACCAACCAAGAAAAGACACCGCTTATCAAATGGCTCTTGCAATAAGAGATGAAGTTGAAGCACTTGAAGCTGCTGGTATCAAAGTAATTCAAGTTGATGAAGCAGCACTTAGAGAAGGATATCCTTTAAGAAATGAAAAAAGAGCTGAATATGAAGATTGGGCTATTACAAGTTTCAGAATTACAACATCAAGTGTAAAACCTGAAACTCAAATTCATACTCATATGTGTTATTCTGAATTTAGTGATATTATGGACGCTATTGAAGATATGGATGCAGATGTTATTTCTATTGAAAATGCAAGAAGTGACAATAGCTTGCTTAAAATCTTTAAAGAAAGAGGATATAAAGGCGAAATAGGACCTGGGGTTTATGATATTCACAGTCCTAGAATTCCTTCAACTCAGGAAATGGTGGAACAAATTAATGCGATTCTTGAAGTTTTACCAGCTGAAAAAGTATGGGTAAATCCTGATTGCGGTCTTAAAACAAGAAAATGGGAAGAAGTTAAACCAAGTCTTAAAAATATGGTAGAAGCAGCAAAAGAGGTAAGAAACAAACTTAAATAATGAAAAAACTTCTTCTTTTTTTACCTTTTATACTTTTAGGTTACAATTATCCTATAAACTATAAATTCAACTTTATTCATAAATGTATGCAAAATTCTTCTATTAAAAATAACTATAAATATTGTAAATGTGTTTTTAATAAAATAAAAAAAACTTTCCCATATAATTATTTCATATATCATTCATCTGACAAGCAAGTTTTAGAAAAAATCGCTATTTTTTCCAAAGAGTGTTTAAAAAAATAAAATTTGTTATAATTCAAGCGCATATTATTGTTTTTTGAAAATATTTGAATAAATATTTTCAAAATAGTAGTATGCAAATTTAATATCAAAGGAAAGGTATGAGAGAATATCTATTTAGCAGCGAAAGTGTTACAGAGGGCCACCCTGATAAAATGGCAGACCAAATCAGCGATGCTATTTTAGATTATATAATTGAAAGAGATAAAAATGCAAAGGTTGCTTGCGAAACACTTCTTAGTAATGGATATTGTATTATTGCAGGAGAGCTTAAAACAACAACATACGCACCTATGCAAGAAATTGCAAGGGAAGTAATTAGAGAAATTGGATATACTGATGCAAGGTATGGATTTGATTATAGAACAGCAGGAGTGCTAAATGGTATAGGAGAACAAAGCCCTGATATTCGTCAAGGAGTAGAAAAAGGTGAAGAAATAGGTGCAGGTGACCAAGGAATGATGTTTGGATACGCTTGTACTGAAACACCTGAACTTATGCCACTGCCTATTATGTTAGCTCATAAACTTACAAAAAGACTTGCAGTTGCAAGAAAAGAAGCAATT
This sequence comes from Nautiliaceae bacterium, assembly GCA_027083695.1. Taxonomy (GTDB): domain Bacteria; phylum Campylobacterota; class Campylobacteria; order Campylobacterales; family Nautiliaceae; genus JALTBU01. Next base: position 6,223 of record JALWNI010000062.1, read on the forward strand.
ATTCCTTGGCTTAGACCAGATGGAAAAGCTCAGGTAAGTGTTAAATATATTGATGGTAAACCTGTAAGTGTGGAAAAAGTAGTAGTTTCAACTCAACATGAACCAGATATCAATTATTCAGAAATAAAAGAAGCAGTTATAGAAGAAATTATAAAAAAAGTAATTCCTGCAAATATGTTAAGTAAAAATGTAGAATATTTCATTAATCCTACTGGTAAATTCGTAATTGGAGGTCCTCAGGGAGATGCAGGACTTACTGGTAGAAAAATTATAGTTGATACTTACGGTGGAGCTGCGCCTCATGGTGGTGGAGCATTTAGCGGAAAAGATCCTACAAAAGTTGATAGAAGTGGAGCTTATGCGGCAAGATGGGTAGCAAAAAATTTAGTAGCAGCAGGAGTTGCAGAAAAACTTACAATTCAAATTGCTTATGCTATTGGTGTTACAAAACCTGTAAGTATTTATATCGATACACACGGAACAGGAAAAATAGATGAAACAAAAATTGAAGAAGCAGTAAAAAAAATATTTGATTTAACTCCAAAAGGTATAATCCAAACATTAGATTTATTGAATCCTATTTATAAAAAAACAGCTGCTTATGGACATTTTGGAAGAGAAGAGTTTTCTTGGGAAAAATTAAACAAAGTTGAAGAAATAAAAGAATTTCTAAATTTAAAGTAGTTACTAAAAGTAATAAAAAATTGATATAAATCAATTTTTAAGCAGATTTTAAGATATTAATGATATATTTTTAAGTACAATTTAATAAAAATAAAAGGAGTTAAAATGGCAGTAAAAATTACAGATACTTGCATTAACTGTGGAGCTTGTATAGATGAGTGTCCAGTAGAAGCAATCGTAGATGATAGCGAAAATCCAACAGGAGAAGAAATTTATTATGTATATCCTGATAAATGTGTAGAATGTGTTGGATATTATGATACACCAGCTTGTGCAGAAGCTTGCCCAACTGAGGGATGTATTGTTTGGGATGAATGTCAAGAAGGGCAAACTTGTTCAGAACATAGATGTGAAGCAGGAACACCAGCAACAGAAACTTGCTAAGTTCTCTTCTCTTTTCCTTCATTTTTTTGTATAATTCCTCTCTAAAACCACAAGGAGAGAAAATATGGAAAGAACTCTTTCGATTATAAAACCTGATGCAGTAGCTAAAAATATTATAGGTAAAATCATAGATAGATTCGAAAGCAATGGACTTAGAATTGCAGCTTGTAAAAAAATTAAACTAACAAAAGAAGATGCAGCTAAATTTTATGAAGTACATAAAGAAAGACCATTTTTCAATGACTTATGTGAATATATGAGCAGCGGTCCAGTAGTAGTGATGGTACTTGAAGGTGAAAACGCAGTTGCAAAAAATAGAGAATTAATGGGAGCAACTAACCCAAAAGAAGCAAAACCTGGAACAATCAGAGCAGATTTTGCTGAAAGCATTGAAGCTAATGCGGTTCACGGAAGCGATTCACTTGAAAATGCAAAAAAAGAAATAGCATTTTTCTTTGCTGAGAGGGAGATTTTATAATTGGAAATCAATAAAACATTAGAAGGTTTAAATTTAACAGCACAAAGCATTAAAACAAAAAATGGAGAATATATCATCACAGGTAAATTAAATGGTGATATAGAAGTCGAATGTGTTAAATGTTTAAAACCTTTTAAAAAACATATTGATGAAGATATAAAATTTAAAGTAGTAAAACCTCCATATGAAGGTTTTGATCAAGAATATGACATTATTGAACAAGAAAAATTTGACATTGAAGAAATATTAAAAAGTGAAATTGAGTCTATTAAAAATGATTTTTTAAATATATGCGAAAGTTGTGAAAAAGAAGAATTCAATAAAGAATTTTAAGGAGATATTATGGCAGTTCCAAAGAGAAGAAATTCTAAAACAAGAGCAGCAAAAAGAAGAACACATTATAAAATCAAACTTTCAACAGTTGTAAAATGTAAACATTGTGGGGCTTATAAAAGACCTCACAGAGCATGTCCAAGCTGTGGTGAGTATTAATGAAAATAGCTATTGACGCAATGGGTGGGGACTTTGGTCCCGCTCCAATTATAGAAGGAATAATTAAAGCACTAAAACAAAAAGAATTTATTGCTTATATTGTAGGACCTGAAAAAGAATTAAAGCCTCTTATTCCTGAAAACCTACAAAAAAAAGTTAGGTTTATAAATAGTGAAGATGTAATAAAAATGGATGAGAGTGCTACGGAAGCTTTTAAAAGAAAAGAATCCACTATTTATAAATCTATCGAACTTCTTAAAAATGGAGAAGTTGATGCAGTAGTATCTGCTGGACACAGTGGTGCAACAATGAGTGTAGCTACTCTCAGACTTGGAAGAATAAAAGGCATTAAAAGACCTGCTATTTCTGCTTTTTTACCCAATATAAATCACTCATATACAATTTTGCTCGATGCAGGTGCGAATGTAGATTGTGATGCACAAAACTTATTTCAATTTGCTCTAATGGGAGAAGTATATGCAAAAGCTTCTTTAAATAAAGAAAAAGTAACAATTGGGTTATTAAGCAATGGAGAAGAAGACACAAAAGGTAACAGTATAACAAAAGAAGCATTTAAAATGCTAAAAGAATCTTTTAATAATTTTATTGGAAATGTAGAGGGCAGTGATATTTTTAAAGGTGAAGCCGATGTTGTTGTTACAGATGGTTTTATCGGTAATATTGTACTTAAAACTAGTGAGGGTGCAGCTGAAACAATAGGAAAATTAATAAAAAAAGAAATAAATAATTCAGGTATTCTTCAAAAAATAGGAGCATTATTGCTAAAACCAGTATTTAAAGGGCTTAAAAAAGCAACAGATTATGCTGAATATGGCGGAGCTCCCCTACTTGGTGTAAATGGTTGTGTTATAATAGCACATGGTAAAAGTAATTCAAAAGCTATTAAAAATGCAATTTTTCAAGCAATAAAATATGTAGAATTTGGAGTTACTGAAAAAATAAAAGAGTCATTAAAGGTTCATTAATGTATGCAAAATTTAATGCAATTGGAGCGTATGTCCCTCCAAAAATTTTAACTAATGAAGATTTAGAAAAAATAGTAGACACAAATGATGAATGGATTACGAAGCGCACAGGTATAAAAACTCGTCATATAGCAGAAAATGAAGTTACAAGCGATTTAGCATATAAAGCAGCTATCGACGTTCTTAAAAACGCATCTATGAAGCCAGAAGATATCGATATGATAATTGTAGCAACAATTACTCCTGATTATTTTACAATGCCTTCAACTGCATGTGTTGTAGCTGACAAACTTGGTATTGTGAGACCAGCAGTTGATATCAGTGCAGCATGTACAGGATTTATATACGCATTAGCTCATGCAAAAGCATTTATAGAAAGTGGTATGTATAAAAATATATTAATAATCGGTGCTGAAACATTAAGCAAAATAGTAAACTGGAAAGACAGAACAACATGTGTATTATTTGGTGACGGTGCAGGAGCTGCTATTATAAGTGCTACTGATAAAAAAGAAGAAGCAATTATTGATATAGATATAAATGCTGATGGAAAATACCAAGACTATCTGATTACTCCCGGTAGAGGTGTAAAATATGGTTGTGAAACTGAAAGAATTTGGCTTGAAATGAAAGGGAACGAAACTTTTAAAGTTGCAGTAAAAACTCTTTCTCAATCAGTAAGAGACATTTTAAAAAGAAACAACTTAACTGCTAATGATATAAACTGGTTTATACCTCATCAAGCCAATTATAGAATAATTGACGCAGTAGCAAGAGCAATAAATATGCCAAAAGAAAAATCAGTCCTTACAGTGCATAAATATGGAAATACTTCATCAGCTTCTATACCAATGGCAATAAATGATATGGTAAAAGAAGGAAAAATTAAAAAAGGTGATATTATGCTTCTTGATGCATTTGGTGGAGGATTTACTTGGGGAAGCGCATTAGTCCCTTTTAATTAATTTTTCTTCACACTCTTCTATCCCTATTAATATATCATTACTCATTTCAGGAATATGTGTCATACAAATATTAAAAGGTATATGAATCTCATTTATTTTTAATTGATCAAGCTTATTTTTTATTCTTTCAAAAATTTTAGCTGTAACCTCTAAATTATTAAAAACCATTATTCTAAATTGATTATCCCATCTGAATATAAAATCTATATCCCTTACACTTCTTTTAAGTATTTTTGCATAACTTTCAATAATTTTATATACCATATCAACACCATATAAACCTTCAAAAATAGGCAAATCTTTAATCTCAATCAAAATTAAGCCAATTGGTTTATTTATATCTTTATATTCTTCAACAATTACATCAAAATATTTTTTATTATAAACACCACTCATTTCATCTTTTATAACTATATAAGCTATTTTTAAACTCAAAGTATTAAAATCGATTTCACCTAAAAATTTATTATCTTTACAAACAGGAACAAAATTTAAATTTTTACTTCTCATTTTATAATATGCATCTATAATATGCATATCAGCATTAAAACATTCTAAATTTTCTTTATTTTTAAGATATTCATAAACTTTTTTCTCTCTTAAATTATTAAAAAAAATATTTACTATTTCTTTTGGAGTAAAAACATAAATTGGCATATTTTGTTTTATAATATAAAGTCTATCTACATTTTTGGCATGATATAATGCAATAACATCTTCAAAAGTTTTTTCTTTAAGATCATTTAGATCCAATAATTCTACATTATCTATATAATCTCCCAAATTCATAAAAAACCTTTTTTATATTATTGTATCATAAAAATTTTTGATATAATTACACCTCAAACCCAAAAAGGAGTAGCTATGCCTAAAATGAAAACAAATAGAGGGGCAGCTAAAAGATTTAAAGTAAAAAAAAGTGGTAAAATAAAAAGAGGTAGTGCTTATAGAAGCCATATCCTAACAAAAAAATCACAAAAAAGAAAAAGACATTTAAGAGCCCCTAAATATGTAGATGTTACTAATATTAAAGAAGTAAAATTATTACTTTGCATCTAATTTAAGTGAAGAAGAGGCTAAGTAAAGCTTAAAGCTTTCGCGCAATGCGCTAAGTTGCACAAGATGCACGCCAATAAAAGGAGATATAATGAGAGTAAAAACAGGAACGGTAAGAAGAAAAAGACATAAAAAAATTTTAAAAATGGCAAAAGGCTTCTACTCTGGTAGAAGAAAACATTTTAGAAAAGCAAAAGAACAAGTTGAAAGAAGTTTGGTATATGCTTTTAGAGATAGAAAACAGAAAAAAAGAGATTTTAGAAAATTATGGATAGTGAGAATCAATGCAGCTTGTAGATTAAATGACATAAACTATTCAAGATTTATCAATGGTCTTAAAAAAGCCGGCATTGAACTAGACAGAAAAATTTTAGCTGATTTAGCAATGAATGAACCAGAAGCATTTGCTAAATTAGTAGAGCAAGCAAAAGCTGCTCTTTAATCTTTTCTTTAATCTTTTTTTTATTATTAAATTTAATACTTATGCTGTAAAAAAGAGAAATCTTTTTATAAATTATTTTTAGTTTTATTTATGTATTTTTCTAAATTTTTTCTTAATTTTCTTTTTAATACTTTTCCAGTAGCGTTCTTAGGTAGATCTTCAATAAAATAAATATATTTAGGTATTTTATAATTAGCCAAATGTTGTTTTAAAAATTTCTTTAATTCAAGTTCATTTACTTTGACATTGTCTTCCAATTCTATGAATGCAATAGGTATTTCTCCTGCATTTTCATCTTTCATACCAATTACCGCACACTCCTTGATACCTTTATATTTTAGACAAATTTCTTCAATCTCTCTTGGATATATATTTACCCCTTTGGAAATTATCAAATCTTTTTTTCTATCTAAAATATACAAATAACCATCTTCATCAATTTTGCCTATATCACCTGTTAAAAGCCATCCATTGATAATTGTTTGTGATGTTGCATCTTCCCTCTTGTAGTAACCTTTCATAACATTATCACCCTTAACAATAATCTCCCCTGCTTCACCAACTGATACTTCTTCTAAATTATCGTTAACAATTTTTATTTCTACTCCTGGTAAAGGCAATCCTACTGAACCAGGTTTTTGGAGTTCTGCTCTATTAACAGCAACAACAGGAGATGTTTCACTAAGTCCATAACCTTCAAGAAGCTTTGCTCTTTTAAATTTTTTTTGAAATCTTTTTAAAACTTCTGCTGGTAATGCAGCTGCACCAGATACATAAAATCTCACTTTATTAAACCAATGAAAATAAAAAGGAAGTTTTGCTTTTGATAGTGCTGAGTACACATCAGGAACACCCGTAAAAATTGTTACTTTTTTTAAAAGTGTTTGTTTGATGATATTACTAAATGGCATTATTGATTTAATAATAACCACTGCCGAACCACTATACATAGGCAATAATAAATTGACTGTCATTGTAAACGAGTGAAACATAGGAAGGTATGCAATAAACCTATCTTTATTAGTAATATTAATTATTTCATTTACTCCTAAAATATTAGAAAAAATATTTTTATAAGTTAACATTGCACCTTTTGGCTTTCCAGTGGTTCCTGATGTATAAATAATAGAAGCTAAATCATCTAATTTTGGTGTATCAATTACCTCATGTGAGTCAAAAGTTGAAATTATTTCGCTAAATGAAATATTTTCTTCATCCACTTTATCAATATCACCTTCCCAAATTATTTTTTTAACATTTGTTTTTTTTCTAATATTCTTAATATTATTTTCCAATTTTTTTGAAGCTACTAACATAGTAGCTTCAATATCATTCAAAATAAACGCAATTTCTTCTTCTTTTAAAAATGTATTAATCGGAACAGCAACAGCTCCTATTTTTTGTATACCTTGCATTGCAATAATAAATTCAAGTGAATTATTAACTAAAATTGGGATTTTATCACCTTTTTTTACATCCATTAAATGCATTGCTCTTGCAAAAGTATCAACAAGTTTTTTAAATTCACTCCATGTTACTTTTTTATTATCAATAAAATATGCAGGTTTATTTTTAAATTTTTTGGCATTTTCTTCTATCATTTCATAGAAATTATTATATTTATATTTCATTCAAAAACCCTTAATTTTTATCTTTTTGTTATTATAACAAATAAAAAAAAGGGTCTAAATGGAACTTCCAAAATCTCAAAAAGAACTTCTTGAAAATCTTGAAACACTCATCAATCAAACATATATTATAGAAAAAGAATTCAAAGAACTAAAAAATATTTTAGAAGGGGTAATAGAGTTTTTACCTCAGGCTTTATGGGTAATAGATGAAAACAATGAGATAATCTTTCAAAATTCAAAAACAAAAGACTTTAATGTAATACCCAATAATGGGGAAATTCAAATTAAAGATAAATATTATTTAGTTCAATCATCTAACATTAAAAACAAAAAAATCATTTCAGCCACCGATATAACTGAACAAAAAAGAAATGAAAGATTAATCGCCATGGGGCAAATGGCAACACATTTAGCTCATGAAATAAGAAATCCAATAGGCTCAATTAATATATATCTTTCACTACTGAATAAAAAATGTAATCAAAATGAAATAATTAATGAAATGAAAAGTTCGCTTTTTAGAGTTGAACGAATAATAAAATCAACACTTCTTTTTAGTAAAGGAGTTAAAATTAAATCTTTAATTTTTCCAATAGAAAAATTGTTTAATGAAGTCGATAAAATAATTAAATTTTATCCTCATACAAAAGAAATAAAAATTATATATCCAACTACAAATGAGAAAATGAAAAGTGATTTTGATTTATTATTACTTGTTTTTCAAAATCTAATAATCAATGCGATTGATGCTATTGAAGAAGATGACAAAGAACATGGAATAATCCAAATAGATTATACACAAGAAGATAATTACCATATTTTTAAAGTAATTGACAATGGAAAAGAATTTGAGGATAAAAGTATAATTTTTGAACCATTTAAATCAACCAAAACAAAAGGTCATGGATTGGGACTTGCACTAAGTAAAGAAATTATAAAAAAACATAATGGAATACTTGAATTATGTAAAACAAAAAAAGGTTTTTTAATCAAAATACCTAAAAAATAATTTTCTCACACTCTTTTTTAGTTACACCTAATCCATCTACGCATTCCATCAATCCATTTGTAGCATTATAATCTATTTTTAATATTTTATTTTGATTATAAATATATTCATATTTATTATCATCGTATTCTTTCCAACAATTTTGTGTTTTATCTGAACATGCATATACAGGTACTTTTAAAACATATTTAAATAATTCTGTTTCACCTTTACCATCATCAAGCATTTTAGGATAACCCTCAGTGTTTAAATTACTTTTTCCATCTCCATCAGGATCCCATATATAATCTTCATTTACCAACCATTTAGCATGAATATTATCAATTGAATCTTGAACGGAAGTTATAATGGATTTAATAGAAGCATTTTTGGCATTTGTTGTCAAATTTACAAATTTTGGAACAGCAATAACGGCCAAAAGGCCAATTATTACTATTACGAATAAAAGTTCAATAAGAGTAAAAGATTTTTTCATTAGAATGTTAAATTAACATCAACTGACGCTTGACCGCCTAAAAGTGCTTTACATTTAGTTTGTGTTTCAGGGTCATTAAATTTTGTACAATCTATTGAATATTCAACTCTTGAATTATTTAAATCCAATAATACTTTTGAAACAGTGGTATTATTTTCTGGATCATTATAATAATATTCTCCGTTATTAACATTTGAATCGTAATACCATCCTTTTCCATTTAATTTGACAATGTCTTGTAATGTAAATGTTGTATTACTTTCCAAATCTCTATAATTGATAGCTGTTTCAACTGCTTGTTGAGCTGCGTCTATTGTTGTTTTTACTACACTATTAGCTTGTGCATTTTGTTTTAAATTTAAAAATTTTGGAACTGCAACAGCTGCTAACAATCCGATAATTACGATTACAAAAATTAACTCGATTAAAGTAAATGCTCTTCTCATTTTTTTCTCCTTATAAATTGGTTATTTTTCTTATTATCCATAAAGCTATACCTAAAAAAATTCCACTTATTATTGCAATAATAATACTTCCTGTTTCTATATCCATATTTTTTCTTTACATTAATTTTACATTATTTAAAAGCCTGTGTCAAATTCCACATAGGCAAAAATATTCCAAGAGCTAACGTAAAAACAAATCCAGCAATTGCTGCAATAAGTAAAGGCTCTATCAAAATAGCAATATTGTCTACAATATACCTATACTCATTTAAATAATAATCGGATATTTTCTGAAACATTTTAATCAAACTACCACTCTCTTCCCCTGCTCTAATCATTTGAATAATCATAGGTTCAAAAAGTTCTGTATTTTTAAATCCATCAGTAATGCTACCACCTTTTATAATTTCATCTTTTATCAATAACAATCTATTTTTTAAATATTCGTTTTCTACGATACTAAGAGAAATTTCAACTGCATTAACAATTGGAATACCACTTTTTACCAAACTTTTTAAAACATATATAAATCTTCCTATCATAGCCAATTTAATAACTTTACCTAAAATATATATTTTTAACATTAATCTATCAATTAATATATGAAATTGGTAATTTTTGTTATAAAAAAACGACAAAATCCCAAAAATTATTAAACTTAGTAAAATTATAATAACTGCATATTCCTTTATAGCCCATTCAATCCATAATAAAAATCGAGTAGGTAAAGGAAGTTGTGTATTTAATTGAGAAAAAATAGCTTTAAAAGGGGGAATTACAAAAATTATTACAATAATAAATGCTATTACCATAGCTATAATAATAAACATAGGATAACGAGTGGCTTTTTTAAATCTTTTTCTATTTTCTTCTATTTCAGTCAAAATTCCGCTCAAATCTTTAATAGCACTTGCTAAATCGCCGCTCTCTTCTCCAAGTTTTATCATAGCAATTGTTATAATTCCCAATTGTTTTTCATAATTTTTAAAAGCATCTACAAGAGAATAACCAGAATTTATTTTATTATAGATATCTTCAATTATTTTTTTTAAATTTTTACTTTTTATACCTTCAATAGTCTGCGATAATGCAATATCAATTGATATACCTGCATCAAGCATAACATAAAGCTGATTTAAAACAGCTATAAATTCTTCTTGATTGATTGAGTTAAATATAAAATTTGAAACAATTTTTTCAAAAACAGACTCTTCTTTTAATTCTATTATATTTTTAATTATTCCTCTATGTTTCTTTTTAAATTCTTTTAATGCTTCATAAATTGAATCTGCTTTTATTTTAGCGCTTTTTAATTTACCTTTTTGAATATATTCTATTTTATATATTGTCAATTTTAACTACCCTTAATATCTCTTCTATTGTAGTAATTCCTTGTTTCAATTTATTAATCGCATCTTCTACCATAGAAATAAAACCGTTATTTTTAGCAATATTTACAATTAATCCTCTTTCTTTACCTTCTATTATTAAATTTGTCATCTCTTCATTAATTATTAACACTTCACTTATCATTTCTCTTCCCATATATCCTGTAAAATTACAATATTTACATCCATTACCTTTATAAAAGGTTATATTTTCATCATTTAAATATTTTTTTATTTTTTCCATTTCTTCTTTTTCAGGTTTATATACTCTTTTACAATACGGACAAATTTTTCTAATAAGTCTTTGTGCAACTGCGCCTAATAAAACTTCACTAACCATATATGGCTCTGCTCCCATTTGAATGAGTCTAGTAATTGTTGAAACAGCATCATTAGTATGTAGGGTAGCAAGTACCAAATGTCCTGTAAGAGCTGCTTGAATAGCAGTTTTTAGAGTATCAGAATCTCTTACCTCACCAATCATGATAATATCAGGATCTTGTCTTAAAATATTTTTAATAATACTTGCAAAAGTTAAATTAATTTTATAATTAACAGAAATTTGTTGAGTTAACGGCAATTCATATTCTACTGGATCTTCTATTGTAATAATCTTTTTATCAGGACCTTTTAATTCATTTAAGGCAGCATATAAAGTCGTTGTTTTACCACTTCCCGTAGGTCCTGTAACAAACACCATTCCATAAGGAAGTTTAATTAAATGTTCTAATCTTTTTAAATTATGTTCACTCATTCCTAATTCATCGATATTAAGAAAAATTTTTTCTTGGTCTAAGATTCTTAAAACAACACTCTCTCCATATAAAATTGGAGCAGTTGATACTCTAAAATCAAAATTTTTACCATTATATTCCTTTGAAAAACGACCATCCTGAGGCTTTCTTTTTTCACTTATATCAAGTGATGCTAAAAGTTTTATTTTAGAAACCAAAGGAAAATAAATATCTTTATCAAAAGAGAATAATTCATTTAAAACCCCATCAATTCTCCCTCTTATTAAAAAATTAAATTTTTGAGGTTCTATATGTAAATCTGTACATCTTTTTTGTATGGCATCTTCTAAGATGAAATCTACAAATTTATCTACTGCTCCGCTTGATAAAACAGTTGTTTCATTTAAATCTTGTCTTATTTTATTAATAAGTTCTTTTGCTTTAAGATATTTTTTAACATTTTCAATTACACTTAAAATATCTCTGCTCAAAGCTATAAAAAGTTTAGGTGATTTGTTAGTTAATCTTTCTATCATTTCAAAAACATCATAATTTAAAGGATCTGATGTAGCGATATATATATATTCATCATCCATTTTAAATGGTAATACCAAATTTTCTTCAAGTAAAGAAACTGGAAAAGTTGTCATTAAATCATAATCAATCTTTTCAGTATACAAATCTACAAATTCAATATCAAGTTGTTCAGAAAGTGCTTTTAACAATATTTTTTCTTCTATATAACCTAATTCAACTAATATTTCTCCTAATCTTTTATACTCTCCTTTGGCTTTTAATTCTTTTTGTTTATCAAGAGCTTTTTGTAATTCATCAATAGTTATAAAATCTTCATTAACTAATAAATCTCCAAGTTTAATCTTTTGCTTAATCATCTAAACCAATGCCTTTTAAAAAGTTTATT
>JALWNI010000063.1 GCA_027083695.1 Nautiliaceae bacterium
CTTCTACACTAAAAGCATTTTGTCCTTTTTTAATAATTATTTCTTCATTTTTATCTGATTTATTGTTTATATAAAAAATCCCCTCATTTTTATCTAAAAAATGATTATCTTCTAATAATGTATTTTTTATACCTTTCCATTTTTCCCAATAATTAGTATTTGATAAATCTTTATTTAAATTATTATCTATAATTGATATATAAGTTGTATTATTATTAATTATAATATTCTTAGAATTTAATTTTTCATTTAATTTTACTTTTGCAAAAAAAGTAGCTTTTTCAAATATTTTTTTTATTTCTTTTATTAAAGTATGTTCATTATCTGCTTTTACGATCAAATCATTTATTTTAATTAATAAATTTAACATTAATCTATTTTTATATAACTTTGTTTTATTTATTGCAAAAGCAAGCCCAGCAAAACTTCCTTCATAAAAAATTGTTTCTGAAAAAAACTCCAAATATATTCTTCTATTTTTAAATGTTTTAAATTCAGATGTTTGATTATTACTTATTTTTTCACCATTTAATCTTCTTTTTAAATTATTTAATATAAAAGGTTTTAAATTAGTAGGTACCAAATCTACAATACTATAATTGTAAATTTCATCACCTATTTCAAAAAATTTTTTTGCTGTTTTATTTACAAGTACTATTTTTTCTTTATAAATAAAAACTCCTATGATTGGAGATTTATAAATTGTGTCAAAAATATCTGATAATTGAAATTCTTTTGAAATATCCGTAATTACATTAAGTAATGTATAAATATTGTCTTTTTCTTCTATTATTTTAATATAGTTTTTTAAAAATAAAATTTTTCCATTTTTTGCTTTAAAATGAAATTTTACAGAAAAAGTTTTATTTATTCTCTTTTCTTTTAAGATATTTATAAAATTTTGTATTTCTTCTTTTTCTATACTGTTTTTCACAAGTTCTATATTTATTTCATTCTCAGAATAACCTGATAAACCAATACTTTTAATTGTTTGAAATTCAAGAACTTCAAAATTTTTATTATCTATTTTACATTTTATAAGATAAATACTAACAGGTAAATTTTTCAAAATCAATTCGTAATTCATATCTTTTCTTTAATTTATTTTTAAAACACTCAAAAAAGCCTCTTGCGGAATATTAACTTTACCTATTGCTTTCATTCTCTTTTTACCTTCTTTTTGTTTTTCAAGAAGTTTTCTTTTTCTTGAAATATCCCCTCCATAACATTTTGCCGTTACATCTTTTCTGAGTGCTTTTACAGTTTCACGGGCTATTATTTTATTACCGATACTTGCTTGAATTGCAACTTCAAAAAGCTGTCTTGGAATGAGCTCTTTCATTACCTTAATAAGCTCACGCCCTTTTCTCTCGGCTTTGTCTTTTGGAACTATTACGCTTAAAGCATCCACCACTTCACCAGCGACTCTTATATCCATTTTTACAAGCTCACCTTCTTTATAACCTATCGGCTCGTAATCAAAACTTGCATAACCTTTTGTAAGTGTTTTTAATTTATCATAAAAATCGGTCACTATTTCATTAAGAGGAAGTTCGTATTCAAGCAAAACCCTCTCAGGTGAAAGGTATTCCATCCTAAGCTGAATTCCTCTTTTTTCATTAAGAAACTGAATCAGGTTTCCAACAAATTCATTAGGAGTCAAAATTGTAGCTTTTACATATGGCTCATAAATTTTATCTATTTTATTTGGTGGAGGAAGTTCGCTTGGATTACTTATTTCTATTTCGCTTCCGTCTGTCAGTTTTACTTTATAAGTAACACTTGGTGCAGTTGCAATAAGCTCTATTCCAAATTCCCTTTCAAGTCTCTCTTTTACAACCTCCATATGAAGCATTCCAAGAAACCCTACTCTAAATCCAAATCCAAGAGCCTGTGAAGTCTCTGGCTCATATGTAATTGACGCGTCATTTAATTTCAGCTTGTCAAGTGCATCTCTTAAATCGTCATATTTATCGGTATCAATAGGATAAATTCCGGCAAAAACAAAACTTTTCGCATCCTCAAATTCATCAGCCGGTTCGCTTGCTGGATTTTTGGCATCAGTTATTGTATCACCCACCCTGATATCGGCAACATTTTTAAGACCCATTACCACTACCCCGACTTCACCTGTTTTAATTTCGTCCGTTTTGATTTTTCTTAGAGGATGCGGATAAAAAAGATCTAATACTTTATGTTTTTTACCGGTACCCATTACCAAAACTTCCTGACCTTTTTTTATACTTCCGTCAAAAACTCTTACAAGACATATCGCACCTAAATAATTATCAAACCAGCTATCATAAATCAAAGCTTTTGCAGGTGCTTGTGGGTTTCCATTTGGAGCAGGGATTTTTGTAATAATAGCATCAAGAAGTTCTTCTATTCCTTCACCTGTTTTGGCACTTACGAATATCGCTTCTTCTGCCGGAATGCCTATGGTCTGTTCAATCTCCTGCGCTACTCTTTCAGGTTCTGCGCTTGGAAGGTCTATTTTATTTACAACAGGTATAATCTCCAAATCATTTTCAAGTGCAAGATAAACATTTGCAAGTGTCTGAGCTTCTATTCCCTGTGTAGCATCTACCACTAAAAGAGCTCCTTCACTTGATTTAAGTGATTTTTTAACTTCATAAGAAAAATCTACATGACCCGGAGTATCAATAAGATTTAATATATGGTCTTTGTATTTAAGTCTAACACTTTGAGCTTTTATTGTAATTCCTCTTTCTTTTTCAATATCCATAGTATCAAGAAGCTGGTCTTCTTTTTCTCTATCCGTAATTCCTCCGCAATACTCTATAAGCCTATCAGCCAGTGTTGATTTTCCATGATCAATATGTGCTATAATTGAAAAGTTTCTTATATTATCTTGCATAAAGCACCTTTTTTATTGCAATTATACCAAGTAAATTTAATAAAAATAAAAATAATTTAATCGATAATATAAAAATAAAATTATATTAAGTTAATATTAAATAGTCAAAATTCTTGACATATACTGGCTTAATAATATATAATTATATCGTTTAAAAAAATTAAGGAGGGACAAATGAAAAGATTATTAACATCTTTTGTTGTAGCAGGATTATTGGTTTCAAGCTCTTTTGCAATGGATTCGAAAACTCTTAAAGTTAGCAATAATGCTGTAATTAAAGCTGAACAAAAAGTACAAAAACAAAATCAAATAATTAAAGAAGCTATTAATGCAATTAGAAATACACAAGATGCATTAATTTATTTAAACTCAAAACAAATTACAAAAGCAAAAAAAGCAATTAAAAATGCAATAGCAGATTTAAGTGATGTATTAAATAGACCAAATCCGCCATATTTATTGCCAGTTGATATCAATATTGAAGCATACCAATTTCAAGGAACTTTAAATACAATAAAAAAAGCTGTCGAACAAGCAAAAATGTTAGTAATAGAAAATAAACTACCACAAGCAAGGCAAGTTTTAAATACGCTAAGAGATGAAATAGACGTAAAAACAATTAATCTTCCACTCGCAACATATCCAGCTGCATTAAATTTGGCTCTTAAATATATAAACGAAGGAAAAGTAAAAGAAGCAAAAGATGTGCTAAGTATGGCATTATCAACACTTGTAGAAGTAGACACCATTATACCTATTCCATTAGTAAAAGCTGAGCAACTGGTTATAGCTGCAAGTAAAATTGTCAAAAAAGACAAAAAAGAAGCTATTAAATATTTAGAAGAAGCAAAACATCAATTAATATTATCAGATGCCCTTGGTTATACTAGCACAAGTAGCACTACTTATAAAATGTTAGAAAAACAAATCAAAAATCTTGAAAAAGAAATTAAAACAAATCATAAAACAGAAGGATTATTTGAAAGATTAATTGAGGCATTAAAACTATTCAAAGAAAAAGCGATCACTCACTCTACTAAATAATTCTTCATTCTTCTTTTTTTCTTATTATTGCATTAATTTTATTTAATTATAAAAGTTTTAGAAATCCTATTAATGAAAATTTTCAGTAATTAGATAATACTCTTTATATTTCAAAAAGAAAAAAAAATAAATTAAGTATATTTTATTATTTCTTTTTCTTTTTTATTGGAGTTACTAACATATTAATATAATTTCCTTCAAGTTTAGGCTCATTTTGTTTTTCACCTATGTCTTTGACCATATCCCATACCCTATTAATTACTTCAAATCCTTTTTCAGGTGTTGCAAGTTCTCTTCCTCTTAAAAACACTCTAAATTTTACATGTTTTCCTTTTTGTAGAAATTCTCTTGCATGTTTAACTTTATAATTTATGTCGTTATCTTGAATTTTAGATGTAAATTTAATCTCTTTCACTTCAATTTTTACCTGTTTTTTCTTTGCTTCTTTTTTCTTTCTTTCTTGTTCGTATTTATATTTTCCATAATCCATAACTTTTGCAACAGGAGGATTTGCATTTGGAGCTACTAACACCAAATCAAGACCTTTGTTATAAGCAATTTCCAATGCTTTTTCACTATCAACTATCTTTGGCTCACCTTCACCGTCTACTAGTCTCACTCTATCAGTAAAATCAACTACATCTTCATTAATTAATGTTTGATTTTTCTTATCTTTACTCATATTTTTACCTCGCTTAATTTTTTTATCATTTCCACAAACTCTCCTTTTTTCATTTTATATTGTTCTCTTTTTTTTCTGTCTCTAATAGCAACTAAACCGTTTTCCACTTCTTCATCACCCACTATAACAACATAACCTACTTTTTGTTTTTCAGCGTTTCTGATTCTTTTATTAAGTGAATCATTACTTGCAAAAATTTCTGTCTTAATATCATCTTCAAGAAGCTCTTTTTGAATCTCTTTTGTATAATTTATATGTTTTTCATTTATTGGAACAAAAATAGCCTTTATCGGAGCTATGAAAGTCGGAAATTCACCTGCGTAATGCTCTGTAAGAATTGCAATAAATCTTTCAAAACTTCCAATGATTGCTCTATGAATCATTACAGGTCTTTTTCTTTCGTTGTTTTCATCAACATATGTGATATCAAATCTCTCTGGTAAATTAAAATCAACCTGAATGGTACCACATTGCCATTTTCTGCCTATTGCATCTGTGATTTTGATATCTATTTTTGGACCATAAAATGCTCCACCGCCCTCATCAACACCATAATTTTTATTAAGTTTATTTAAAGCTTGTTTCAGAGCATTTGTGGCTCTTTCCCAAATTTCATCACTTCCTATTGATTTTTCTGGTCTTGTGGAAATTTCCATTTCATAAGTAAATCCAAACTTTTGCATAATAGTATCGACAAAATCAAGAACTTTTATTACTTCCTCTTCTATTTGGTCAGGCCTGCAAAAAATATGAGCATCATCTTGTGTAAATTCTCTAACCCTTAAAAGACCATGCAATACACCACTTTTTTCATGTCTATGAACTGTCCCAAATTCAAAAAATCTAAGAGGAAGCTCTTTATAGCTTCTTGTTTTATGTGCAAAAATTTTAACATGTGCAAGACAGTTCATAGGTTTGATACCATACTCTTCTGCCTCTTTTCCTTCTTCATCTTTTTCAATTTCAGTGAAATACATATTTTCTTTGTAATTATAATAATGTCCCGAAATTTTCCACATATCGCTTTTTAAAAGTTCAGGTCCTCTTACAGGATCGTAATATCTTCTGATATGTGCTGAGAATAGAAGCTTTTCTAAATTACTTCTTAGCATTGCACCTTTTGGAAGCCATATAGGCATCCCGGGAGCAACTTCCTCATCAAACATCCAAAGTTCAAGCTCTTTACCTAACTTTCTATGATCTCTTTTAAGTGCTTCTTCAAGCATTTTAAGATATTTAGCAAGAGCTTCTTTTGTTGCAAATGCCGTGCCATATATTCTTGTAAGCATTTCATTTTGTGAATCTCCGCCAAGATATGCACCAGCAACTTTTTGAAGTTTTACATTTTGAAGATATTTAGTATTTGGTACATGCGGCCCACGACAGAGATCTTCAAAATCACCCTGTCTGTATATTGAAACAACATCT
Organism: Nautiliaceae bacterium; assembly: GCA_027083695.1. GTDB lineage: Bacteria > Campylobacterota > Campylobacteria > Campylobacterales > Nautiliaceae > JALTBU01. The sequence continues at coordinate 6,033 of JALWNI010000063.1, forward strand.
CCCGGTATCATTTTTAAAACTTCTTGTTTGAGCTCATCGTCTTTAAATTTTTCAACCGCCTCGGCTTTGCTTATTTCATATCTCTCAATCGGAATTTTTTTCTTTGCCAAGGCTTTCATTTTTTTCTCAATTCCTTTTAAATCTTTATCACTTATTGGAGTTTGAGTTTTTAAATCATAATAAAACCCGTTTTCAATAGTAGGTCCAATATAAAATTTCGCATCAGGATAAAGTTCTTTAATAGCCTGAGCCATCAGGTGTGCAGCTGAATGTCTAATTATTTCTAATGCATCTTCACTATCATTAAAATATATAGGTTCAGCATTACTTATATCTATATTTTTTGTTTTTACTGTCTGTAAATCGACAATATTATTGTCAATCTTATATCCAATAACATCATTATTCATTAAAATCCTTTTGAAAATTTAAAATTATGAAGTATGTTGTAGAAAGTGCAGCTGATATTCTTTTATCCAAAAAAACCCCTATTTATTTCTCTCTCCTTTTTTTATTGAATTTTAACTTAAAAAGTTTTTAATGTCAATTTAATATTATTTTTTAATCTCTTTTATACCTTCAATAGCCATTTCTTGTATTTTAAGTTTTGAGAATATTTCTGAAACGGGAGTAAAAATTTTTTCTAAATCTTCAATATCTTCTTTTTTACCCAACAATAACACCTCATCACCTTTATATAACTCTTTTACTTCTTTTGGATGTAACCATTCTCCTTTTCTGAAAATATATAAAACCCTTGTATTTAATAGATATTTTGCATGATCGAATTCTTTTAATTTCATATTTTTTAATATTTGTCCGAAAAATAAATATTGGCCATCTGGAAGTTTAATTGGTTTTCCACTTTCCAATAAAGCAAGCAATTTATAATTTTTGATATCTTTTGGAGGTAATTTAATTAAATCTATATTGCACAATAAAACATCTTTTAATTTATCAATTTGAAAAATAGGAGAATAACTTTTGTCAATCAACTGAGCTTCATATAAAGTAACATATTTGATCTTAAATTTACTCACAATTAATAAATGAACAAAAAATGCAAAAAAAACTGATAATATGGCAGGAACCAATAATGAATAACCATTTGTCATTTCAACTACCATAATAACTGATGCAAGTGGAGTTCTTGCAGCTGCTGCAAAAATACTTGCCATTCCCAGAAGAGCGAAAAGAGTAACATTTTGATGTAATAAATAACCAAAAACTCCCCCAAACATTGCTCCTATAAAAAGAGTTGGAGCAAACACACCTCCGCTTCCTCCTGAACCTACTGTAAAAGCAAATGCCAACATTTTCAATACAAATAAAATTAACATAAGTTTTAAACCCAATTCAGCATTTATTGCTGCCTGAATCCAGCCATAACCGCCACCAAGAACTTCTGGATACCATATTGCTATAATACCAACAAAAAAAGCACCTATTGCTGGTTTAAAATGAGGTTTTATAGGTATCTTTCTAAAAAAATCCCTTGTATAATAAAAGATATTCGGAACAAAAACAGAAACTATTCCACTAACTATTCCAAATAATGCAATTAATAAAAAAATATATAAATCTGTTACATTTAGATTGGAGTTAATATGAAATAAAGGTTCCCATCCAAATAAAAAACCAGTAATAGTATATGCAACAAGTGCACCAAAAATTATAAACATCAACTCTTTTGATTGAAATTCACTTCTTATATATAAAACTTCAAGAGCAAATATTGCTGTACCAAGAGGTGCTTTAAAAACTGCACTAAGACCTGCTGCCATTCCAAGTATTACAAAAGTCTGTCTTCTTTGTATTGAAACTTTTTTCCAATTGGCATAAATTGAACCAATCCCAGCGCTAAAAAGTGCAGTAGGACCTTCTCTACCAGCTGCACCCCCTGTCCCAATTGTAATGGCAGACGCCAAAATTTTAACGGGAACTACTATCGGTCTTAAATATCCCCCTGTTCTATGAAAAGCTCTAATTACGGTATCAGTTCCATGTCCTTCTGCTTCTGGTGCAAAAGTATACACTATTAAACCGGAAATTAATCCACCAATAGTAATTACAGCGATTACTAACCAAGGATTATATTGATGTGAATTAGTAATATTATTAAATATATGTATTGTATCAGGAGGAATATAACCAGCAATTTTTCCCAAAGTATATTTACTTATGAAATCTAATAGCAAAATAAAAATTTCAGCACAAAAAGCTCCAATTATTCCAATAAAAAATGCATCTAAAAATAATTTTACGTCATTTTTTAATTCTTTCATTACTACATCCTAAGCGTCGCAATTAATCTTTTTTCATTTTCTAATAAATCAAAAAAATCTTTTATATCTTTTAAAACTATATCGGCATTTATTATTGCTTTTGTTGATGCACCTTCTTCTTGTAAAATACAAATTCCGATTTTTGCTTCTTTTAACATTAAAGAATCATTATTTCCATTCCCTATTGCAATTACATTTGAAGAACCAAGTTTTTTTATAAAACTTTCTTTTTCTTCCGTATGTTTCTCAGAAGATAAAATTTTAAGTTTTATAGGAAGATTTGATAAATATTTAGCAGCAGAACCATTTGTATCAGAAGTAATTACATATATATCAAATTTATTTGAATATTTTATCAACAAATCTTTAATTCCATCTATTAAATGACCATCAATTGCAAGTGTTCCATTATAATCAAAAACCAAATATTTTATATAAATATCACCAAAATTTTTAATAGATAATTTCATATGCAGCCTTTTCGTGGTGGTCGCAACAGGACTCGAACCTGTGACCCCTACCATGTCAAGGTAGTGCTCTACCAACTGAGCTATGCGACCTACATGGAAATTTTATCATTTTTTTTTAAAAAATAAAAATAGAAAAGACCTAAAATTGAAAAATCTATCATAGTATCTGCAAAATTAAAAATGGCAAAATTAAACCCGCAATGCCAATAAACATAATCTACAACTCCTCCTCTTACAAATCTATCAAATAGATTTGAAACAGCAGCACCAAATAATATACCGCTCAATATTGGATGTTTTAAAATAATTTTCTCTTTTATAAAATAGATAAAAAGACCTAAAATTAAAAACAATTGAATAAATTTTAAACTATTCCCTAGAAAACTAAACATCGAAAAAGCAACGCCTTTGTTAATAGCCAAGATTAATGAAATACATTTACTTTTATATTCAAAGCCACTTAAAAAAAGAAATTTTATAAATTGATCTAGTAAGAAAATCAAAGAAAAAGAGAAAAAAAATTTTGACTTCATTAAGAAAGCTTTTTCTTAAAAAATTCCGTCAATTTATTTAATATATCTTTTGCTTTTTTTGAATCTTCTCCTTCTACAAGAAGTCTTAGTTTATTTTCTGTTCCAGAATACCTTACCAAATGTCTATATCCTTCTTTTTCAACTTCTTTTAACACATCTTTTATACCTTCTATTTTTTCAAGAGGTATTTTTTCATTTACATTTATATTCGTCTGGACTTGCGGATATAAATCAAATAATCTAAATGCTTCGCTACTCTTTTTTCCACTTTCTAAAATATAAGCAACTGCTTGTAAAGCACTAACTAACCCGTCACCTGTTTTTGCATAATCGCTAAAAATTATATGACCTGATTGTTCCCCTCCGAAATTCAAACCATATTTTTTCATTGTTTCAAGAACAAACTTATCACCCACAGCACTTCTATAAACTTTTATACCCTGTTTTTTAAGAAAATCTTCCAATGCGCCGTTACTCATTACCGTTACTACGATTGCATCGTTTTTTAATTTATTTTTTTTATGTAAATAAAGAGCCAAAGCTCCTAACAATAAATCACCATCTATAATTTCACCGTTTTCATCAACCACTACGAGTCTATCAGCATCTCCATCCAGTGCAAATCCAATATCAGCTCTATACTCTTTTACTTTACTTGCCAATATTTCAGGATGCATAGCACCTGCATTTTGGTTGATGTTAAATCCATTTGGATTATCGTTTATAGTGATAACATCAGCTCCTAGTTCACTAAAAATTGTTGGTCCAACCTTATAAGCGGCACCGTTTGCGGTATCCAAAACAATTCTTATTCCATTTAAATTTAACTCTTTTGGAAAGGATGATTTGATATGAACTATATATCTTCCAATAACATCGTCAATTCTTTTACTTTTGCCAATTTCTTTTCCCGTTTTTAATTGAAAATTATTTTCAAAATATCTGTTTTCTACTTCGCTTTCTATTTTTTCTCCCAGCTTATTTCCTTCGCTATTAAAAAACTTTATACCGTTATCATAATATGGATTATGGCTTGCACTAATCATTATTCCACCATCACATCTCATATCTTCTGTTAAAAACGCAATTGCAGGAGTAGGCATCGGTCCTATTTGTATAACATCAAATCCAATAGCAGTAAGTCCGCTAACAAGAGCATTTTCAATCATATATCCACTTCTTCTTGTATCTTTGCCTACAAGAATTTTACCTGTTTTTTTAGGAATCACTTCACCAAAAGCCATTGCCAGTTTCATTGCTAAAAAAGGGGTTAAAAATTCTCCTGCTTTGCCCCTAACTCCATCAGTTCCAAATAATTTCATCCTTTTTCCTTTTGTAAAAGAAATTTTAATTTGCAAATTTTACCAAATTTTTATAAAATACGCTTCAAAAAGGACATAAATGGCAAATATCAAATCTGCACAAAAAAGAATAAGACAAACAAGAAAAAGAACAGAAAGAAACAGATATTACAGAACAAGAATTAAAACTTTAACAAGAAAAGTTAAAGAAGCTGTTGAAGCTGGTGATTATGAAGCAGCAATGACAGCATGGAAAGCAGTAAATAAAAAATTCCAAAGCTATGTAAACAAAGGAATCTTAAAGAAAAATACGGCAAGAAGAAAAATATCTAAATTACATCACCTTGTAAAATCAATAGAGCCTCAAAACGCTTAATTATAATTTTTTCTTTCTCCTCCTTTCAAAACTTATATAAAGGACTATTATGCTTTTAGAAAAACTGCAACCCTTCATTGACAAATATAATGATATAAATAAAAAACTTTCATCTCCTGAAATAACAAAAGATATTAAACAGATGACAAAACTCTCCCGTGAAGCTAAAAATCTAGAACCTATTGTTGAAAAAGCAAAAGAATATAAGCAAATAATTGAAACAATAGAAGAAGCAAAAACTATGCTTGACGACCCAGAAATGGCAGAACTTGCAAAAGAAGAACTAAAAGAGGCAGAAGAAAAACTCCCTGTTTTAGAAGAAGAAATTAAAATTTTAATGCTGCCAAAAGATCCAAATGATGATAAAAATATTTTTCTTGAAATAAGAGCGGGAACAGGAGGAGATGAAGCGGCACTTTTTGTAGGGGACTTGGTTAAAGCATATTTACGCTACGCTGATAATAAAGGCTGGAAAGTAGAAATTGTCAGTGAATCAAAAAATGATGTTGGAGGATATAAAGAAATAATCCTTTTAATAAAAGGAGAAAATGTATATTCTCGTCTTAAATATGAAGGAGGAACACACAGAGTCCAAAGAATTCCTGCTACTGAAAGTCAAGGCAGAATACATACTTCTGCGGTAACAGTTGCCGTTATGCCAGAAGTTGATGATGTCGATATTGAACTTGACCCAAAAGACATTAAAATAGAAGTAATGAGAGCAGGTGGTGCAGGAGGTCAACATGTAAATAAAACTGAAAGTGCCGTTAGAATGACACATATCCCAACAGGCATCACCGTTTCTATGCAAGATGAAAGGTCTCAGCAAAGAAACAAAGAAAAAGCTCTTCAAATCCTAAAAGCCAGAGTTTTTGAAAAACTAGAAAATGAAAGACTTGCAAAAATCGGTGAAGAGAGAAAATCCCAAGTCGGAAGCGGGGATAGAAGTGAGAGAATCAGAACTTATAATTATCCTCAAAACAGAATTACAGACCATAGAATCGGACTTACCCTTTACAGACTTGAACAAATTATGAACGAAGGTCTTTTTGATGAAATAATAGATCCTTTAATAGCTTACTACCAAGCAGAAGCTCTTAAAGAAGCAGGACTTTAATGAGCGAACGGATGGGTGAGGAAAGAGGAAGAAGAAAATAGAGAGTAGGAAATAGGGAGAAGGAAGCAGAGAATAAAAAGTAGGAAGTAGAGAGTTGAAAATTCCACAAATATAATATGGCAATTCCAAAAGGAGAGTTTAAAATGAAAAAACTTTGTGAAGAAGCAAAAAAATTAAATATTCCGGAATGGGTAAGAGCAACTCCTTTTTTAACTGTTGATGGAATTATTAAAATTTTTAATCCTAAATTTAGCGGAATTGTCTTAATAAAAAGAAAAAATCCCCCATTAGGATTTGCACTTCCCGGAGGTTTTGTCGATTATGGAGAAAGAGTTGAAAAAGCTCTAATTCGTGAAATGAAAGAAGAAACAAATCTTGATGTAAAAATAACAAAACTTCAAGGAATTTACTCAAACCCAAATAGAGACCCTAGACTTCACACCACAAGCGCTGTTTTTGTTTGTCATGCAAACGAACTGCCAAAAGCCGGAGATGATGCAAAAGAGACTTTTGTTTTTAAACTTGAAGAAATTCCGTGGGATGAGTTAGTTTTTGACCATAAAAAGATTTTAGAAGATTTTATTAAATAATCACCCCTTCTAACTGCTCTTTTACTTCCACTTTTTTATCAACAATCGTTAAAACCTTATCACAATAAGGCAATAATCTGTCATCGTGTGTTACCATAATAATAGTCACTTCTTTTTCTTTTGCTATTTTTCTAAGAAGTTTAACAACATCAACAGAACGTTTTGTATCCAATGCTGCTGTTGGTTCATCTGCTAAAATTATAGAAGGGTTATTTGCCAAGGCTCTGGCAATGGCAACTCTTTGGTTTTGTCCTCCGCTTAGCTCACTTGGCATATTTTTGAGTTTATCTCCGACTCCTAAATAATCCAAAAGTCCTTTTACCCTTGGTTTAACCACTTTTTCAGGTTCTCCGTTTTCATAAGGCAGCAATGATACATTCTCTTCCACATTCAAAAAAGGGATTAAATAGTGAGCTTGAAAAATAAATCCGAGTTTTTTTCTTCTAAGGGCTCTGTCGTCTTTTACCGTCCATTTGTTATCATAAACAACTTCCCCGCCGATTTCTATTCTCCCGCTTGTAGGCTCTAATACACAACCTATCATCATTAAAAGAGTTGTTTTACCAGCACCGCTTGGAGCTACAAGAGCCGCAAACTCCCCTTTTTTAAGAGTAAAGTCGGCTCCGTTAATTACCGTTACTTCATTTTCCCCTTTTCCAAATTTTTTGACTAAATTTTCTACTTTTATAGCTATATTATTCATTTGTTTTTCTCCATTCTTCATTAAAAACTCATCACTCATACACTCATCCACTCAACACTCCTACTCCCTATCCTCCTATCGCTTCTGACGGGTCAGTTTTTAGCACTTTATAAACTCCAAAAACAGAAGCAAAAATAGACGCTACAATTATCACGGCAAATAACGCCCATGCATCTCCTAACTCCAAAACCACTCTTTTTGGAAATTTACCAGCAATTAATCTTGCAAAAATATTTCCTGAAATAAAAGCTAAAATCCCTAAAATCAAAGTCTCTTGCATAATCATTTTTATAATTTTAAGATTTGAAATACCGATAAGTTTTAAAATACTTATCTCTTTTATCTTTTCAAGAGTCATTGTATAAATAATCAAAGCAATAATTACAATAGAAACTATAATCAAAATAGCCGTAAACATTCCTATTTGCTTAGATGATTTTTTGATAACCCTTTGAAGCAGTAATTTTATTTGCTCGCCTTTTGTAAAAACTGTTTTATGAGTGGCATCTTCTATATTTTTAGCCACTATTTTTGGATTGTAACCATCTTTTAGTTTTGCAATAACGGCATTAACTAAATGCGGATTATCACCTTTTATTCCTCTTGCCTCATCGCTTCTAATTCTTTCGTTTGTATAAGTAAACTGCAAAATCTGAGCATCTTTTAAGCTCACAAACATCAAATAATCCCCGCCGTTTGAAACGGTGTTTTTGGTAATTCCAACTACCGTATAATAATCTCTTCCAAGTTTTATTTTCTCTCCAAGTTTATAGTGAGTTTTTTGAGATACCACTATTTCGTAATGCTCATTTTTTAAAGCTCTCCCGGCTATAATTTTATTTGGATTTATAACTTTTATTTTGCCAAGAGGGTCGTAACCAACCAGCATTACTTTAAAAGCCCCGTAAGAATTTTGCATTTGAATATTTTGAAATGTTATACCTTCTGCGTATTTAACCCCGTCTTGATAAGAGATTCTATCTTTTAAATCTTCGTGAACTTTGGAAGTTTGGGCAAAAGGTCCAAGGGTATCTTGCTGAACTACCCAAAGATCTGCTTTTATATCTTTTACAAGCTCCTTTGCATCAAATATCATCCCGCGGTATACCCCTATCATAATAATAACAATCCCAAGCAAAATTCCAACACTAATAGCCGTAATTATAAACTTCGTAAAAGAGTGTTTTATATCTTTAAAAGCTAAATTAATCATTGTATATTTTCATTCCGTTTTTTAGCGGAGCTTTTTTAGGATTTGGAATAACTATTTTATCATCAATATTAATTCCTCTAACTCCCGCTTCATTTTTGTAACGACTTAATATCTTTATAGGCTTAAAAGAGACTTTATTGTTTTTAACTATCCAAACACCCTCTTTTTCGTTATGAAACACAATGGCTTTTGCAGGGATTTTTATAACATTTTTTAGATTTTTGGTTTTTATCCAAACTCTTGCCTGCTCCTCCATATAAAAAGGAATCGGCACTTTATTAAATTTAATATCAATTTCTCTTTCATAAGTTATAGGATTATTCATTGGATTGATATCAACAACTCTTCCTTCATATTTTTTATTAGATGAACGAAGTTTAATTTGTGCTTTATCTCCTATTTTAACATTTCCGCTTATTCTTGTATCAATATAAGTTTTAACCCACACATCTTTTGGATTAACAACTTCAACCAAAGTAGAGTTTGGAGGTAAAATCTGATGATTTACCGCAATTTTTTTGGTTACATATCCGCTAACAGGTGAAATAATTGTATAAAATTTAAGCCTTTTTTCAAGACCTTTTATATTTTCTTTCGTTTGTGCTATTTGTTTATTTAACGCTTTTATATTATTTTCTAATGTAGAGATTTTAATTTTTACCGTATCTTTTGCTGTTTTATATTTTTCAAATTCTAAGTTTGAAATAGAATGGAGCTTATAAAGTTTTGCATTCTTTTTAAATACATCAAGCTGATATTTATAATTAACCTCAGCACTCTTTTTTTCATTTTGTAGAGCTTTTATATCCTCTTTTAATTTTTCAATAAGAGCTTTTTGTGCATTTATTTGATTAACTAAATCAACACTGTCTATTTTTGCAACAACTTCACCTTTTTTAACCTCATCTCCGGCTTGCAAATTAAAATCATAAACTTTTCCGCCGTAAAGTGCTCCTATTTTGTATATATTTTTGGCTCCCACATTTCCATTTCCGTTTATTTCTACGGGGATATTTCCTTTTGTAGGCATTACAGTTTCAAAGGTGTGTTTTGGAATATAGACTTTTTTGTAAAATACAAATCCTATAACCAAAACAACTGCTATTCCTATTAAATATTTTAAGTATTTTTTCATTATTTTTCCTTAATATAATTTCTAATATCACAATTTGCATTCAAATAATAATTTGCATATGCAACTTGCAAACGATAAAGAGCCACTTTATACTCAGCCAACGCATTTGTCTTTTGATTTAGGGCATCTAAATAATCAACTACCGTAGCTTCTCCTATATGATATTTATTTGATATCATCTCAAAAGCTATATTTGCAGCTTCAAGAGATTTTTGAGCACTTAGAATCTGAGTTTTTATTGTTTTGATATTTAAAAGGGCAAGTTTTAAATTTTTGTTTTGCTCTTTTTTGTAATAATCAATCTGTTTTTTTAAAGAGAGTTTCTGAACAAGAAGAGCCTCTTTTTGTTTTTTTATTGAGTTGTTATCAAAAATCAGCATATTGAGAGTTAAACTGAGTTGATTTTGATTATCTTCTTCATAAAGCACTTTATCATCTCTGCCGTATTTATACAAAGAATAAGTGTCTTCAAGATTTATTTGAGGTTTATAAACAGAATCCAGACTTTTTGCATTATATTCTATCTCTTTCATTTGAGCGTTTAAGGCTTTTATACTATCAAGTGTTTTAGGTTTTATCTTTTTTGGAGCCAAAATAAAAGAATCATCAATATTGTTAATCTTTTTCCCTACATATAAATTAAGATTACTTTTAAGCTCGCTTAACTGATATTTTAAATTTTCTATTTGATAATTTGTATTAAAAAGTGAAGCCTCTATTTTTTTAACATCATATTTTGTAACAAGACCTTCTTTATATGAATTTTCAACTCTTTTATACTCAGCTAAAAGATACTCTTTTGCAGCTTTCAAAGCTTTAAGCTGGGCTTTTGTAGATTTTATATTGAAATAAAGATTAACAATATTAAATTCCAACTGCTTTTTAAAAGATTTACTCTGATAATTTAAAGAGTCAAATTGAAATTTTTTTGATTTTATCTGATATTTCTTTTTATTTCCGTCATATAAATTTACAGAAACTTTCACAAATCCACTGTAAGTATCTCCCGGTTTACCAATCGGCACAGGGTCAAGCCTTTGATAAGCTCCGCCTATATAAACTTTTGGATAATAATCTTTTTTTAATGATTTACTCTCCATTAAAGGCTGTTTAGTGCTTATATCTTTTGAGAGGGCTAATTCATTGTGTGTTATTGCGTAATTTAAAACCGATTTGAGATTCTCGGCATTTACTGAGAGTATCAAAACCGCACTTAATAGTAATTTTTTCATATAATTTTCCTATTCTTATTAAATACATAGGCAAAAGCCTATGCGTAAATTAAAAAGTTGTTTGCAAGAGAACTTGCACTCTGTGAAACAGAAGAATTTGGATTTAAAATATCTTGAATTTGCTTCATTAATTCATCTTGTGATAAATTATTTACATCAAGCTCTTTTAATTGAGACACTACATCTTTTCTTTGAGTTTCATCCATTGATTGAAGAGTTTGTTGTAAATTTTGTCTTTCATCCTGAGGTAAAGCCTGCATAAGCTGACCCATACCTTGACCTTTATGCATTCCTTGTCCTTGACCTCTTCGCATCTGATTCATCTGTTGCATCTGTTGCATTGAAGCGTTTGAGTTAATTCCGCTAACCATAATATCCTCCTTTTAATAAATTTAAGACGATTTAATCGCCTTTTTATAATAATAATTTAAAGTAAATGAAAAGTTAATATATTTAAAACCTTCTGATTTTATGCATTGGAAACCAATAATAGTTTCTGTAATATCTTCCTATTCCTCTTTGGAATGGATAATGTTTGCACCATCTATTGCTCATTAATTCACAAGCACCTTTTCCTGTAAGTGCAATTAAAGCTCTGTTAAAAGCATTGTAATGATTGTAACTTCCAGCTCTTAAAAACTTAAATAAAGCAATTACATCAGGTGAAGTAGCCTCTTTTAAATATTTATCCAAATCTTCCACATCCGTAACTTCCACCATAATCCCGACTTCAATAGCATCTATTTTTGATTTTTTGCCTTTTGCAATAAGTTCATTATATAATTTTTGAAGTTCAGGATTTTTAAATTTCCCTACCACATTACTTCTTACAGGCAAAGGAATATTATAATGTCTTAAAACATTTGCCACACTTCTTTCGTGAATAGTCTCAGATTTATAGATATTAAAAGCTCTTACATCAGGATACATTTTTCCTAATACATAATAGACATCTTTTGCAAGTTTTTCCTCTTGATACATATATGTAAGAGCTTGTTTTTCTTTTGGGGTAAGTGCAAACAAATAGACACCGACCATTAAAAACATTAATAACTTTTTCATAACTTCCTCCTTATTTTTTAGAAATTATAAAAAAGCAATGTAAACAGTTTGTAAACAAAAAATCAAAAAATGATTTTTACAGAAACTTTTTTATTTTCCGAAGAAATTTGAAGTTTAAAATTATAATAATCGCAGATGTTTTTGACAATATAAAGCCCAAGCCCAAATCCGCCTTCGCTTGGGCTTTATA
>JALWNI010000064.1 GCA_027083695.1 Nautiliaceae bacterium
TTTCGCCAACGAGGTGAGCGAGTGGAACGGTCGTTAGGGCATGCGCGCCACATCCTATTTCAAGGATGTTCATTCCTTCCCTTATCGGCGCTAACTGGAGAACACGGAAGCGTTCGAGCATCTCAAGATGAAGCCAATTGGATGGCAACGGAGGCTCGTTCCTTGGAGGAATTTTTGAAAGGACTTCCCTCTTAAACGTTTCCTCGTCAGTGGGCATGGAAAACACCTAATATTGCTAAAGGACTTTTCTTTAAGGCGTTTTTGGAGAAAAGGTTTTATAAGGTGGGGGTGAATTTATGGTAAGAATTGCTAAAGCATGAATTTTGAAGCGAAAAATATTTATTGTGCTCTCTATGAAGTTAATAAGCGGTGAAAAAACAATGAGTGCTCTCAATGAGAGTGAAATTGGATATATTGATACGGAAAAGGGAATTGTCATCTATGAATTTTTACGTAAAAGAGGAGATTCAAAAAAAGCTGTGAGAAAACTCACTCCCGAAGAAGAGGTTAGATTTAGAGCAATTAGAGTACTACACTATGAGAAGGATTATCCTCTTGATTTAATTGACATTGAAATTCCAATCCAAAAGGGTTCTAAAAAAGATAGTATAAGAGCGGATATAGTAGTATATTCCTCTCCCAAAGAGCACGATCCAACAAAAAATGCATACATAATTGTTGAAGTAAAATCTCCAACAAAATTTGAAGGTTTCCAACAATTGAGAAGTTACATGAACAACACTACCGCCCAATTTGGATGGTGGTGGAATGGAAAAGAAGAGGCATTTTATAGGAAGCGAGAGACTGAGATTGTCGAATATTTTACAATTCCAAACTATGGAGAGCGCCCGGAGGATATAGATAAGCTAAACTACAACAAATTACGTGGTGCTCATGACCTAAAACGTGTTTTTGAGGACTTACACAACTACCTTTATGCAAATGAGGGATTTCTAAAAGAAAAGCTCTTTAGTGAGGTCCTAAAGTTTATTTTAATGAAACTTGTCGATGAAAAATACAACCGCAGAAACTTAAAATTTAAAATTCTGACAAGAGAATGGGATGAAATACAAGAAACAGGAGATAGTAAAACATTCAGAACAAGAATAAACAACTTGTGGGAGCAAACAAAAGAAAAATTCCCTGATTTGTTCAAGAAAACAGATGAAATTGAGATATCCGTTAGGAGTCAGGCTGAAATTGTCTCAAAATTGCAAGAATATGCATTTTCAAAGACTAATGTGGATATCAAAGGAGAAGCATTTCAACATTTTGTTTATCCAAATATGAGGGGAGAAAGAGGGGAATTTTTCACTCCCACCCCTATTATTGAAATGTCCGTGGCTATGCTAAATCCTGACGTGAGTGATAAAATATTAGACCCCGCTTGTGGCTCAGGGAGATTTCTAATACAAGCAATGTACTGGGTATGGTACAAACTAGAGAATGAGCCTCATTATACAAAAGTCTATAGCCCAAAAGAGATAGATGATCTAAAACTAGAGTTTGCATCAAGAAATCTGTTTGGTGTTGATTTTAATCCAGATCTTGCAAAAGTTGCAAAAGCGTTTATGATTCTATATGAAGATGGCCACACTGGAATAGTTTCTACGAACAGTCTGTATGAGTTTGAGAGATTAGAAAAAGTAAATAGCAATCTAAAGGAAGAGAGTTTTGATGTAATTCTCACCAATCCTCCATTTGGGTCGAGAGGGAAGATCAAAGATAAGAGAATACTTAGACAATTCGAGCTAGGGCATAAATGGAGGTACAACAAGAGAAAAGAGCGCTGGTATAAAGAGAAGGAACTGCTAAAAGAACAAGTTCCAGAGATTTTATTCATAGAGAGATGCTGGCAATTTCTTAAACCCCATGGAAGAATGGCGATAGTATTGCCTGATGGCATATTAACAAACTCAACCTTAGGTTACGTGAGACAGTGGATTCGTGAACATTTCCGGGTACTTGGAGTAATCTCCCTGTCGGAGGACACTTTTAAACCCTATGGGACAGGAGTAAAAGCTAGTGTTCTTTTACTACAAAAACTCCCCTATAGTAAGCTTAAGAAACTAAATGAGGAAGGGTATAATATATTCTTTGCCGTTGTTGATAAGATAGGGTATAAAGGAGACAAAAATGCTACTCCAACATACTTGAGAGATGAGACGGGAGAAATAATAAAAGATAAATCAGGAAATTCCATATTGGATGAGAATTGGTCTCAAGCTATCTATGAATTTACTAAATTCAGATTTAATGAAAACCTAAAGTTTTATCCTGAAGAGGATCTTGCATGGCTATTGGAAGAAATAGAGCGGAGATATATCACTCCCAAAAAAGAGGCTTTGGAGCGCTTAAAAAAAAAGATAACACTACCTTCTCTTGATTTTTCAATTGTATCTTCTCATGAAGTTTTTAGAGAGGATAGACTCGATGCTGAATATTGGAGAAAAGAGTTTGTTGAAGTTATAAGAACTCTCGATTCAATCCCTAATGTAAAACTCCTGTCGGATAAACTCATCACAAAGCGTATCATAAAAAGCATGATCTTGGGGAGTAGATTTGAAGCATATACTAAAAACAGAAAAGATAGTATTCCATTTGTTAGGGTAGCAGATTTTAATGATATATTTTTAAACATAGAAAAAGTTGAATTCATGAGGAAGTCCACCCAATTAAAAGGTCTACAAAAAGGATATCCTGGATATATTGTAGTTTCAAAGAGTGGTACTTTGGGTAATGTTGGTATCTTACCTGAAGATTTCAATGAATATTTTCTTTCGGATGATCTAATTGCACTGGAACTGAATTCTAAGGTCGTCAATCCATATTATTTATTGGCATTTTTATTATCCAAGTATGGTCAATCTCAGTTAATACGAGGAAAGACTCAACAAGTACAGAAGAAACTTCCCATCTCAAGCTTGGTTAAACTCAAAGTTCCAATTCCACCCCGAGATTTCCAGGATGAGATTGAAAACCTCATACAGAAAGCATACAACGAGAGAAAAAGAGCATTTGAGTTATATAAACAGGCAGAGAATGAATTATACTCTCTTTTGGGAATCAATGCGTTGCAAATACCAACTGATACCACAAATGTCACTATGTCTCCCAGAAGGCTTGATTTTAGGCTTGATGCAGAGTACTATTTATCTAAGTACGAGTACATATACAAAACTCTTATTGCGGCCAAATCACACGGTCTTATTGAGTTAGTCCCACTGAAAAATATTAGCACTTTTAAAAAGGGTGTTGAAATCGGTTCAGAGAATTATATAACTTCAGGGAAATATCTCTTTCTTAGGGTTTCTAATCTTGGCAAATTTGAAATTGAGAGAAATCCCTCTGACGTGTTTTTAAGAGAGTATCTAGCTAAAGATCTCCAGATGAAAGGTTATACTGTCAAAGAGGGAGATCTCTTAGTCTCAAAAGACGGCACTATTGGATTAGTGACTGTTATCAGAGACTTTAGAGATTTTATATGGTCTTCGGGAATTGTAAGAGTTAGAATAACCGGCAAATTAGATCCTTACTACTTGAAACTATTCATGGATACTCCCCTGTTCAGATTACAACTAGAAAGAAATTCGATTGGAACTGTGATAAAGCATGCATCCTTAGATACAATTGGAGATGCACTAATTGCATTGCCCGACGAGAGAGAAATGACTAAACTGGCAAATATTGTACGTAATGCTCACTTTGCATGGAGAGAAAGTAAAAACCTCATTGAACAGGCAAAGAAGAAGGTCGAGGAGTGGATTGAGCATGAGGCTCAAAGAGGAATTTAGAGAGTCAATAATAAATCGAATGCGTCCTCTTCTTATTTTGGATCTAATAGATTATCTGTATACCACCAACTTATTCTCTAAGATTGTTGCGAAAGAACTTTTTGATCTTGAGGAGGGTATAATTAAAGCATTCGCTGAATCAAATGGTATCAGCGTATATAAAAATAATGGCAAGCAGATTAAAGGATGGGGAGAATTACTAAAAGACATCGAGAATGCAAGCAACATCCCTGAAGATATACGAAAAAAGGTTCTTAAAATTGCGGATGAGTTTGGTAGTATTAGTGTACCTATCCGAACTCGAACTGCAGACTTCATTTCTCTTAGGGACTTTCTAAGAAATCAAGAAACTCATTATATCTCTCATCCAAGTTTTACAGTAGCTAGAAGTGATTTAAAGAAGTTGTTCTCATTAATCTTCGAGTTGCTGGAAACTGTGGACAATGAGCTATTTGAGAGTCTTGAGGGAACTACAAACAAAGTCAAGGAAAAATTTTGGAATTTATACTGTTTCTATAATAAGTTTGTACTTGACGAGAGTCGCATAGATTTTTCAAAACTGAAAGTCGAGGAAAAATGGTTAATCGTTAAAGGACTGAATGGTAAGGAGTACAAGGGGTATGCTACGCTTGAAGTTGGAGTATGGGAGTTAATAGAAAAAATTGAAAATGGCGAGTGGAGGGATTAACTTCACTCCACATAAACAGCGGGCTTCAGTGGCATCGCCTGCCTCTTCTTTCCGCCCTTGTCTTCTTCGGGGTTGATGATTATCTCGAGGCCGAGTTCCTTCTCAATGAAGTCCTTTGCCTCTCTCAGGGCCTTCTCCTCGTCTATGCGCTTCACTTCAAAGGCCCTCTCCCTGATGAGTCTCTGGATAAGCTTGCTTACCTCCTTGCCGTGCTTCCTCATCTCCTGCTCTTTCATCA
>JALWNI010000065.1 GCA_027083695.1 Nautiliaceae bacterium
TGATGTTATTATAGGATTTATTCAGTATTTTGTTATTAGTTAGTTATCAAAAATAATTATAATTGCCCAAAAAGGGCAAAATTGAGTAGATTTAAAAATCTTTTTTTGTATTTTGATATATTTGTAGCACTTTTGATTTTTGGTTATATTTTGTATTTTAAAGTTGATTTTTATAGAGTTGTTATGTTAATTTTGGAATTAATTGTTATTATTGAGCTAATTCAAATGCTTATGGTTTTTCTTACTCGTCAAAGAATTAAAATCAGATATATGGTTGATGCATTTATAATTTATGTAATAAGAGAATTGATGCTTTCTTTAACGGAATCTCACAAAGATTTTAAACTTATTGCTTTTTATCTTTTTTTGATTTTGTCTTTTTTCTTTTTTAGATATTTGGCGTTAAAAATAACATACAAAGAAGAGAGGGATTAAAGGATTTTAAGGTCTAACATCCTTTTAACTTCTTCTTCTGGCATTTTATGGAAGTATAGATAGTTATAAACTTTATCTTCTTTTCCAGCAAGTTTTCTTTCATAGATTTCTTTATATTCTTCTGGTGTAGGGATTCTGCCAAGTAGAGAAATTACAGCTGCAAGTTCTGCACTTCCTAAGTATACTTTTGCGCCTTTACCCATTCTGTTATCAAAGTTTCTTGTTGAGGTAGAAAATACATTTGCATAGTCTCTAACTCTTGCTTGGTTACCCATACATAAACTACATCCAGGGATTTCTATTCTTGCACCTGCTTGACCAAATATTGAGTAATATCCTTCTTCTGTAAGTTGTTCTTTATCCATTTTTGTTGGAGGTGCAATCCAAAGTCTAACCGGAACCTGACCTTCTCCTTTTAGTATTTCGGCTGCCGCTCTGTAATGACCGATATTTGTCATACAGCTTCCGATAAACACTTCGTCAATTTTATGAGGTATGTTTGGATCTGCCAAAACTTCGCTGATTGTTGCAACATCATCAGGGTCGTTTGGACAAGCAACGATTGGCTCAGTAATTTCATTTAAGTCAATTTCGATAACAGCCGCATATTCTGCGTTTTCATCTCTTCTGAGAAGTTTTGGATTTTCCAGCCATTCTTTCATTTTGTCAATTCTTCTTTGAATTGTTCTTTTATCTTCATATCCGGCATCAATCATAGCTTCAAGCATTTTGATATTTGATTTTAGATATTCTGCAACTTGCTCTTCACTTACATCAACAGTACATGCCGCCGCACTTCTCTCAGCAGATGCGTCTGCAAGTTCGAAAGCCTGTTCTACTGTAAGGTTTCTGATGATATCACCTTCAATTTCAAGAATTCTTCCGTTGAAAATATTCTTTTTGTTTTGTTTTTCAACAGTTAAAAGTCCTTGTTTGATTGCAAAGTAAGGAATTGCATTTACAAGATCCCTTAAAGTAATTCCAGGTTGAAGTTCGCCTTTGAATTTTACAAGTACGCTCTCAGGAACATTTAGCGGCATACTTCCTGTAACTGCTGCGAATGCAACAAGTCCGCTTCCTGCCGGGAATGAAATACCGATAGGAAATCTTGTATGCGAATCTCCACCGGTACCAAGAGTATCTGGAAGAATCATTCTGTTTAGCCATGAGTGAATTACACCATCACCCGGTCTTAGAGCCACACCGCCTCTGCTTGTAATAAAATCAGGCAGTGTATGATGAAGTTCGATATCGGCAGGTTTTGGGTATGCTGCTGTATGACAGAAACTTTGCATTACTAAATCTGCATTAAATCCAAGAGCTGCAAGTTCTTTAATCTCATCTCTTGTCATAGCACCTGTTGTATCTTGGCTACCGACAGTTGTAGCGGTAGGCTCTACATACATACCAGGTCTTACACCTTCCATTCCGCATGCTTTTCCGATGATTTTTTGAGCAAGCGTATATCCTACGCCTTCTTTTCCTTTTGGTTGTTCAGGTTTTATAAAAATATCAGTTTCTGGTTCCATTTTTAGAGATTCTCTTGCTTTTTTTGTTAAGTTTTTACCGATAATTAATGGAACCCTACCGCCAGCTCTTACTTCATCTGGAAGTGTATTTGGTGAAAGTTTGAATTCTCCTACTACTTCTCCGTTTTTAAGGATTTTTCCTTCATAAGGTCTGATTTCTATTTCATCGCCTGTTTCAAGTTTTGTTACATCAACACCTTGAATCGGAAGAGCTCCGGCATCTTCAAGAGTATTAAAGAAAATTGGTGCAATTACGCTGCCTATTACAATTCCGCCTCTTTTTTTATTAGGTACATATGGAATTTCTTCACCGATATGCCAAATTAGTGAGTTTGCCGCTGATTTTCTACTTGAACCTGTCCCTACAACATCACCTACGAATGCAACAGGAAGACCTCTTTTTTTAAGTTCTGCAATAGTATCAAGAGCATCTGGCATTTTAGCTTTTAACATACTTGTTGCGTGAAGTGGAATATCGCTTCTTGTAAATGCTTCGCTTGCTGGGGATAAATCATCCGTATTTGTCTCTCCCGGTACTTTAAACACTACCGCTTTAATTGATTCAGGCAAAGGTTTTTTTGAAGTGAACCATTCAGCGTTTGCCCAAGATTCAAGCACTTCTTTTGCGTATTTGTTTCCTTTTTTTGCGAGTTCTTCTACGTCGTGGAATGCATCATATACAAGTAGGATGTTTTTAAGTTGATTTGCAGCTTCTTTTGCAAGTTCATCTTCAAGTTCAAGTGCGTCGATCAGAGGTTTTACATTGTATCCTCCAAGCATTGTACCAAGAATTTCAATAGCTCTTTTTTTAGAAATTGCAGGGCTACTTGTTTTGCCTTGAACGATATCATTTAAAAATGCAGCTTTTACATATGCAGCTTCATCAACCCCAGGGTTAATATGATTTAAAAACAAATCCATTAAATATTCTTCTTCTGGAATTGGAACCATTTTAAGAAGTTCAACAAGTTCTGCTGCTTGTTTTGCTGTAAGTGGAAGTGGAGGTATTCCAAGTTTTGCTCTTTCCTCAGTATGTTTTTTGTATTCTTCGATGAAACTCATAGCAATCCTTTTTTCTAGTAATTATAGAGGATTTTTTACAATTTGTTACATTTTTAATATTTTTAAAGATTTAATGTGTGTGGTTTTGTAACACTTTAAAATTAGATATAATTCCAATAAAAAGGCAGATAGGTGGATTTTGAGAAAATTGCAAAAGAAGTATTGGAAATTGAAGCAAATGAATTATTAAATGCTGATGTGAGTGGAATAGATAAAGCCGTAGAAATCGCTTATAATACAAAAGGAAAAGTAATTGTAACAGGTGTAGGTAAGTCTGGACTTATAGGAAGTAAAATTGCGGCAACTCTTGCAAGTACCGGTACACCTAGTTTTTTTATACATCCCACAGAAGCTCTTCACGGAGATCTTGGAATGATAGGTAAAGATGACTGTGTAATTGCCATTAGTTATTCAGGTGAGAGTGAAGAACTTATAAAAATTTTGCCTCATATTAAAAGATTTGATGTACCGTTGATTGCTATGACTGGGGATAAGAATTCAACACTTGCCAGATATGCTGATGTTATTTTGAATATCCATGTAAACAAAGAAGCATGCCCTTTAAATGTCGCACCTACAAGCTCAACTACGCTTACACTCGCTATGGGGGATGCTTTGGCCGTTTGTCTTATGAAAAAAAGAAATTTTACAAAAGAGGATTTTGCATCGTTTCATCCGGGAGGAAGCCTCGGGAAAAGGCTTTTTATAAAAGTAAAAGATTTAATGAAAAAAGATTTTCCTGTTGCAAAAGATAGCGATAACTTAAAAGAAGCCATTATTAAAATGAGCGAAGGTAAACTAGGACATGTATTTTTTATTGAAAATGGTAAAGTAAAAGGTTTGCTAAGTGATGGGGATTTGAGACGGGCTATGATGAGTAAGGATTTTGATTTGGAAAAAAAAGCAATTGATTTTGCAACAAAAAATCCAAAAACAATTAATGAAAATATGTTAGCAAGTGATGCTTTAAAATTTATGGAAGATAATAAAATCCAGCTTTTGCCTGTTGTTAATGATAAAGGTGAAATTGTCGGAGTTCTTCATATTCATCATCTTGTTGAGGCAGGAATAAAGTAGGAAGTAGGAAGCAGGAAATAGGAAATAGGAAGTAGGGAATAGGAAGTAGGAAGTAGGAAACAGAAAGGAAGTAAATGAGATTAAACAAATTTATTAGTCATCATACGACTTATTCAAGAAGAGATGCAGATAAGCTTATTTTCGATGGTAAAGTAAAAGTAAACGGCAAAATTATTACACATCCCGGATTTGAAGTGGAAGATGGTGATAAGGTGTCTATTAATGGAAGAGCTGTAAAAAAGAGCACAAAATACACATGTGTTGTTTACAACAAACCAAGAGGAGAGCTTGTTACCAAAAAAGACGACAGGGGTAGAAAAACAATTTATGATTCTCTTCCTAAAAAATTCAAACATTTTATACCGGTAGGTAGGCTTGATTTTAACTCCGAGGGGCTTTTGATTTTGACAGATTCTCCAAAAGTGGCGCATGTATTAATGAATTCGGACTTGCCAAGAGTTTATAAACTGAGAATAAAGGGTGATATTACTCCTGAAATGGAAAAGGCTATGATGGAGGGAGTTGAGGTTGGAGCTGAGGGTGCACATGAAAAAAACAATATTAAAAAACTTAAATTAGAACCATTTTTAAATTATCAGATAATTAAAAACTCTCCTAAATATTCAACATTGAAAGTTGCTTTAAAAGAAGGCAAAAACAGAGAACTCAGGAGGTTTTTTGCACATTTTGGAAGAGATGTGCTTGATTTGAAAAGACTCTCTTATGGCTGGGTGAGTTTAAATGCTTTACCTACTGGTAAAACAAGATATTTTGATAAAAAAGAATATAACCTTTTAAAAGAATTTTTAATAAAGGAGAAAAATGCAAAAGATAAAAATAAAAACAAAATATAAATCAGAAGTTATTGATATTACTAATGATATAAAAGAAGCGGTTATAAAAAGTGGCATAAAAAATGGAATTGTTACAGTTTTTTGTCCTCATTCAACGGCAAGTGTTATTATTTTTGAAAAAAGTGATACTAGTTTAAAAAGAGATTTACTTGGAATGCTTAAAGATATTGTGCCATTTAGAGATTATCAGCACAATAATGCAAGAGCACATCTAAAAGCTGCGTTTTTAAGAAGTAATATTACTCTTATCGTTAATAATGCGAATGTAATTTTAGGTGAATGGCAAGGTATTTTTCTTGTAGAATTTGATGGACCAAGAGAAAGAAAAGTATTAATTAAGGTTATTGATGGTTAATCCTCTATTAATTATTATTGCGATTTTATTTATCACTCTTATTTTTAATATTCCTTTTGCAAGATTTAAAATTCCACCCATTATTGGATATATTTTTACGGGGATCATAATTTCAAATCTTTTTCATCTTGATAAGCACACGATAGAAATAGTTGCAGAAATGGGAATAGTTTTTTTAATGTTTATGATAGGATTAGAATTTTCTCCTGAAAAACTTAAATCTATGAAAAAAGAGGTTTTTGTTTTTGGCTTTGCCGAAATGGCAATAGTCAGTGGGATTTTTGGTTTATTTTTCTGGACTGTTTTTAAGATAGATTTGAGAATTTCTTTAATAATAGGTTCGGCTATTGCGTTGAGCTCAACAGCTATTGTATTAAAACTTTTGAATGAAAGCAGGGAAATATCTAAACCATACGGAAGAATTTCCCTTGGAATACTTCTTTTTCAAGATATTGCAGTAATTCCTATACTTATTGCCATCTCTATTTTGGTAAATAAAGATGCCAATCTTACACAATTGATTTTAAAAACGATAGGCGGTTTTTTAGCGTTAGGTGTGTTTATCTGGATATATGGGAGGTTTATAGCACCTTTTGTTATTTCGCAGGCTACAAAAACTCGTTCTGATGAAATTTTTATGGCGACTGTTTTATTGGTTGTGTTAACAGCGGCTGAAATCGCTCATCTTTTTGGGCTTAGTTATTCTCTTGGAGCATTTTTAGCTGGTATGATTTTGAGTGAGACAAGATATAAATATCAAATCGAAGCAGATTTAGTTCCGTTTAGAGATATTTTACTGGGGGTATTTTTCCTTTCTGTTGGCTTAATGGTTAATATAAATTTTGTTGTTAATAATATTTTTTCAATATTAATAATGACATTTGCTTTTATGATATTTAAAGCAGGGATCATTAATGTTATATTGTTTTTATTCGTAAAACATAAAAGAATAGCAATAAAAACCGCTTTCATTCTTTCTCAAATAGGGGAATTTTCTTTTGTGATATTCGCACTGCTTGGGAAATATAATTTAGTTGATCAAGTTTTACTTCAAAAACTGGTAGTAGTGGCTGTTATTTCTATGATTTTAACTCCTTTTATTGTTAAAAACATATATAAAATTGCTGATATCTTTGATAAAGAAATACAAGATTTTGAAGAATATGAAATAAAAGGTGCTGAGATAAAAGGACATATTATTCTTATAGGTTATGATAAAATAGGCCAAAGGGTTGCAAGAAAGCTTACTAAAATGGGTATTCCTTATGTGGCTATCGATAAACAGATTGAGCTTGTAAAACAGGGACTTAGAAATGGTGATAATGTAATATTTGGAAATGCTGCAAATAAAAGAATACTTGAAAGTTTAAGAGTTGATGAAGCAGCAGCTGTTATAATAACAACATTAAATGAAGATCATACTGAAATGATTACACAAAATTTACTTGAAATAAATCCAAATTTAAATATAATACTTTTGACAGATAGTGAAATTCAAAGAGAATTTTATTCGCATAAAAATATATATGTAATCGATAAAAGTAAAGAATTGGCTGAAAAATTAATAGATTTAGCATTAAAATGTGAAATGAAAGTATGTTAAAATTTTATAAAAAGGATAGTAATGTTTAAGAAACTGGTTGAAAATATTAAAGGATATAGAGAACCTCTTGCTTTTGGTATTGCAAGAGTTGATTTAGGACAATTAAATCATAATAAAATCCTTCAAGCTACATATCCGGTAATTAACTGGAATGAAAATTTCGGAAGTGCGGCGGTATTTATAAGAAGTCTTATAGATAACGGTGTTGAGGTTGATTTTGAAGGCAGTGAATTTGTAGCTCCTGTAACACCTGAATTTGTCAAAAGTGCACTCGGTTATTTTGGTGAAGATCTTGTAGCAGAGGCTGTTGGTGAAAAACACAAAAATATTCAGATTTTAAAAGTTTTGGATGAAATATTTGCGGATGAATTTTATGATAATTACAGAATATGCTTTTTGTTTGAAGATGATGCTCCAAAAAGTGTAGAGGCCGTATATCTTAAACTTTATGCTTTATCTACTAGAAAAGCAAAACTTAGAAGCCTTAATCTAAATGGAGCATTTGGAATTTTAGAAAACTGTGCATGGGTTGGTAATGTGCCTATTGAGCTTGATTATTTAAGAGCAAATGAAATTGAACTTAAATTAAAAGATGCATATCCTGAAATTGAATATGTAGATAAATTTCCAAGATTTCTATCTCACATAATTCCAGATGACAATATAAGAATTCTTGATACTGCAAAAGTTAGAATGGGAGCTCAGCTTGCACCTGGAACTACTGTAATGCCGGGAGCTAGTTATATTAACTTTAACGCAGGAACCGAAGGTCCTGTGATGGTTGAGGGAAGAATTTCTTCTAGTGCAGTTGTAAAAGAAGGGGCTGATGTCGGAGGAGGAGCTTCAATTCTAGGTGTTTTAAGCGGTACAAACGGTAATCCTGTAACAATTGGTAAAAATACGCTTCTTGGAGCAAATTCGGTAACAGGCATTCCTCTTGGAGACGGGTGTATAGTGGATGCGGGAATAGCAGTTTTAGAGGGAACAAAAATCTGGATAAGTGAAGATGAATTTGTAAAAATCAAAGAAGTAAATCCAGAGTGGAATGCCGAATATAAAGAGTTTTTCAAAGGTCTTGAACTTGCAGGGCTTAACGGAATTCATTTTAGATTTGATACAACAAAAGGGAAAATGGTAGCATTTAGAAGCAGAAGAGAAGTGAAACTTAATGAAGAACTTCATTAGTATTTAATTATTGATTATTAGTTGATTTTTGTTTTTTTCAAATAAACTAATATTCCAATTTTTAATTTCCTTTAATAAAGGAAAAAATAAAAAACAAAAAAAATATTTTTTTTGATATAATTTCAAACTTAAAAACCTAAAAAGGATAATAAATGGCAAGAAAATGCGAAATTTGTGGAAAAGGTCCTCAATTCGGGAATAGAGTAAGCCACTCAAACAGAAAAACAAGACATAAATTTAATCCAAATATTCAATCTGTTAGAGTTGAAATTGACGGAGTTAGAAAAAGAATAAAAATTTGTACAAGCTGTCTAAAAAGCTTGAAAAAATCTGTATAAAGTTTTCCCCTTTTCATGGGGTAATAAATGAAAAAAAATACTTCAAAGAATTCTCTTTTTAAAAGATTAGCAAAACTTCTTCATTGGGAAACTTCATCAAAACCAGAAGTTGATTTAAGATCTGAAATATGGGGTGAACTCAAACCTTTTAGAACACCAATTATATTGACTATTTTAATAACCTTAGTAGGTACTCTTGGTTATATATGGATTGATCATTTTTCTTTAATGGATGCACTATATCAAACAGGTATAACCTTTACTACTGTTGGTTTTGGTGAAATAGCTCCTATTTCTCAAATAGGTAGAATATTCACTTTGTTTTTAATTATTGGGGGATTTGCTATTTTTTCATATGCTGTTGGGATACTTGTTGATGTAATAAATAAAGGGCGTTTACTTGCACTGTTTAAGGAGAATAGAATGCTTTATAAAATAGCGAGACTTAAAAACCATGTTGTTGTGTGTTATCATAATGCTTATACAATTGATTTAACAAAAGAGCTTAGAAAAACACATATTCCTTTTGTAGTAGTTGATCCAGATGAAAATATAGAAGAGATAGCAAAAAAATATAAATATCCTTTTTTTATAAAAGGTGACCCACATACTCTTCTTACTATGAAAAAGTCTCATTTAAGCAGTGCAAAAGGCGTCATTACTCTTTCACACAGTACTCCTGATAACATTGCTGTTATAAGCTCTGTTAGACTTTATGAAAAAGATTTGGGCCGTCATCCTTATTATATTCTTTCGGTGGCACAGACAGATGAGGAAATTGAAAAACTTCAAAGACTTGGAGCAAATGAAGTTCTCTCACCTACAAAACTTGTAGCAAAGAGAATGACAGCTATTACGGTTGATCCTGATGTTAAGAATATATTAGAAGAGTTCGTTTATTCTGTGGATACTCCTCTTGATTTAGAAAAAATAACAGTTAGTAAAAAATCTTGGATAGCATATAAAAAACTTAAAGAAGCTCATCTTAGAGAACTTATTAATGTAACGGTAGTGGGAATAAAAGAAGACAGCGGAAAATTTACTGCTGTTCCAAAAGGAGATGTGACAATAAAGCCCGGAGATGTATTGCTTGTTATTGGAACTAATAAAGATATGATAAAAGCAAGAAAGATAATTAGAAGTTCTAAAAAACCAAAAGAGATTGATTTTATATAAAAATCAGGTAATTGATTGGAAAAAGAAGAGACATTAAAGTAAAGGATTAAAATGAATTTTAGAATCACTCCTATAAAAGGCGGTGTTTGTGCGGTTGATGGTATTTATGCCGGAGGTGTGAATGCCGGATTTAAAAAAGAGGGTTATGATCTCGGTTTTATAAAAAGTGAAAACGGGATGGAAATTGCCTATCTTTTTACAACTAATAAATTTCAAGCGGCACCAATTAAATATGTGTTAAAAGAAGAGATAAAAAAAACAAATTTTATCTTAGCCAATTCTAAAAACGCAAATGCAATGACAGGGGAAGAAGGAATAAACGACATTGAGGAAATTTTAGAATTTTTAAGCAAAAAAACAGATGTTCAAAATCCAATAATGAGTTCTACCGGTGTAATAGGAGTAAGGCTTGATAAAGAAAAAATTAAAAAAGGAATTGAAAAATTCAATTTTAATGAAAAAAATTCTACAAAGTTTGCAAGAGCAATAATGACGACTGACAGTTTTGAAAAAGAGGCGGCTTTTGAGATTGAAGGGGATTTTGGCAGATTTAAAATAGGTGGTGTTGCCAAGGGTGCGGGGATGATAAATCCGGCTATGGCTACGATGCTTTGTTTTATTACAACTGATGCCAATATACCGGCAAATGAAATGCAAGAAATTTTAAGAGAAATTAATGAAATTACTTTTAATGCTATCAGTGTTGACGGGGATACATCTACAAACGACAGCGTTTTTTTAATGACAACAAAAAAAGGCGGTTATAATAAAGAAGCATTTAAAGAAGCGCTTAGACAGGTTATGCAAAAACTCGCTCTTGATATCGTAAAAGACGGAGAGGGAGCTACAAAGGCTGTCGCATTTGTAGTTACAGGTGCAAAAGATAAAAAAGAAGCGAAAATTGTGGGTAAAAACCTTACAAATTCACTCCTTGTAAAAACGGCACTTTTCGGAGAAGATCCAAACTGGGGCAGAATTGCTTCAACTGTCGGGGCAAGCGGTGTGGAATGTGATGAAAAGAGACTTAAAATTTCATTTGAAAATGTGCTTGTGTATGACAGAGGGAATATTTTATTTGATGAAGAGAAAGAAAAAAAAGCCCACGAAATTATGAAAAGAAGAGAGTTTAAAATTTATGTTGATTTAGGAATAGGAGATGGAGAATTTACAACTTATGGTTGTGATTTGAGTTATGATTATGTAAAAATAAATGCTGAATACAGAACATAAAGATAATTTTTTAAAAAATAGAAAAATTTCTTGCATTTTTTTTTCTTTTTGATATAATTTCAAACACATTCCGGCGTAGCTCAGTCGGTAGAGCAGACGGCTGTTAACCGTCGGGTCAGAGGTTCGAGTCCTCTCGCCGGAGCCACTTAAAATAACTTAAAATGTCACTGACACTAAAATGTTTCACCTTTGTTCTTCTTTTATAATTTGCTGCTATAAACTCATTCGAGTGAAAAATCAAATCCCTAATATATTTTTATAAATATTGACAAATATAAATAATAGAGTTAAAATATTTTAAATAGTACAAAAGGAGGGGGTTATGGCTAATCAAAATGAAATTGAAGTTTTAAAAGCAGAAATTGAAAAACTTTCAAAAGCAGTTAATGAATTAAAAAATCAAAAAGATGAAGATATTCAAAAATCAATTCAAGAATATATTCCCAAAGATATAATTGATGAATTTAAAAAATTGACAAATAAAATTGATATACAAGAATTAAAAGAA
Source organism: Nautiliaceae bacterium (assembly GCA_027083695.1). Taxonomy (GTDB): domain Bacteria; phylum Campylobacterota; class Campylobacteria; order Campylobacterales; family Nautiliaceae; genus JALTBU01. The sequence continues at coordinate 11,353 of JALWNI010000065.1, forward strand.
AAACTTCCAGAAGAAAAACTTGAAGAGGTCAAAGAAAAATCAAAAAAAATTATTGAATCTGTTGAAGATTTTACAAAAAATCATCCAATAGCATCAGTAATGGGAGCATTAACAGTTGGATATTTAATAGGTAAAATAAAAAAATGAAAGTAACGATTAGTGATTTTATATTGGCATTTTTTGATTTAGTAGAAGCAGAAGTAAGAGCTTTAAAAGAAGGAAGTGAAGAATTTTTAGAAAATGAATATAAAAAGTTTCAAAAAACTATTTTTAAATCTTCACTTTCTGTTTTAGGCAGTGTTGTTGTTGGAATATTATTTTTTATAGCAATTTTATCTTTTGCTTTTGGACTTTTTTTGTTATTAAATAAATTTTTAAATATAATAATTTCTTTTTTTATTGTAAGTTTAATATTTTTTATCATAGGATTTATTTTATTGTATTATTTAAAGAAAAAATATGACTGACATAAATATAAAAAAAGAGGAAATCAAATATCTTTTAGAAGGTAAACCTCCAAGACCTGCAAATTTGGAAGAAGCTAAAAAAAGATTAAAAGAAACAGATCCGGGAGTAGATATAAAAGAGATTTTAAAGTTTGTTAATAATCCTACAAAAGAAAATTTGATCAGCGTTTTAATTGATATTTTAACTGATCCTAAAATTTTGTCTTATTTTTCCCCTGTAATAAAAGATATAATAAAAATTTTATTAAAAAATGCTTAAATATCTTTCAATCCCATCTGGTGCTATTGTTAAAGAATTTTTATAATTTTTTGCGGCAATAATATTAGCGGCAGTACTAATTCCTCCGCTAATTCCTTTTTTAGGCAAGTTTTTCATAAGTTCTATCGCTTCGTCTTCATTTACTAAAACAACTTCGTCAATTAAATCTAAATCTATATTCTCAGGTATAAATCCGGCTCCAATTCCCTGTATTTTGTGAGGTTTTATAGGGAGATTTTTATTGTAAAGTCTGTTATAAATAACCGGTGAATTTTCAGGCTCTACCGCTACGATTTTAACACCGAGGGGTTTTAAAACTTTTGCTATTCCCATTAATGTGCCGCCGCTTCCTATACTTGCTACAAATGTTTTTGGGATAAAGTTATTAATAATTTCAAGTGCTGTGGTTTGCTCATGTGATAGTGCATTTAAAGGATTTTCAAACTGATTTGTAAAGTATGCATTGTTTTTCTTAACGTATTCTTTTGCTTCTTTTATTGCATCATTTATATTTCCATCAGTTAAAATCAAATTTGCCCCATAAATTTTTAGCAGTTTTTGTCTCTCAACTGAATAGCTTTTTGGCATAAATATTGTAGGCTTAATTCCAAATTTATTTGCATAAAAACTTAAAGCAATTCCTGTATTTCCGCTGGTAACTTCCACAATTTCACAAAAGCCATTTAAAAAAGCATCTTTTATCATAAATAAAGCAGGTCTGTCTTTTACACTTCCAGCTGGGTTTTTGTATTCAAGTTTTACAAATATATTTTCATATTTTACAATTGGTGTGTTAAACATTTTTCTCCTCGAAAAAATTATTTTTCCAAGATTGTAATAACCGTTTGGTTTTTTACAACCGCTGAGAATTTGCTAAAACCTGGAACCACTATTTTTGTTCTGTTTGTTATTATGTCTTTAAAAAGATTTTGTAGGTCTTTTTTTGTTTTTACAAATTCGGCTTTTGTGTAATTATATCTTTTTTTAACTCTTTGTAAAAATCTTTCGGTTGCGTGATTGGTTATTTTCATTTTTGCTCCTTTACAAATTAATTTGGCAGTTTAAAGAGATGCCGCTCTACCAAGGTAAAATGTCGTCAATTATTTCACAGATACAAACCATTGTTACTCCTTTTTAGATTTTTTTAACTTAGCTAAATAACTTTTGCTACACTTCATTAGTCAAATATACAAATACATCTTCTTCTAGCCATTTAAGCTCCTTTTTTTTAATTTAAGCAGTTTAGTGACTTGCTTAGGTCACAGAGGAAATGTTGGAAATGGAAATTCAAATGGACTTGGAAAGTCAATAATCATTTTTTCTCCTTTTTTGTTTTTTCATTAGTGGTAAAGATAAAAAACAGTTTAAAGACTTGTCGGTCTATACAAATCTAAATTGCATAAGTTCTGGAAATTCTTTTAAAAGTCTGTTTATCATTATGTCTCCTTAATCAAATAATTTACTAATTAAATAACCAACACCAAGACCTATACCGCCTATAACTGCCGCTCCTGCCACAGCCGGGGCTACCGATATACCTATAACTGCAAGTGCTTCGGCTACCGGTGCTCCCACTGCCGCAGCTGTTGCGGATGTTGCCGCTGCTCCACTTAAAGATGAAATTGCCGTTCCTGTTGATGCTGCTACTCCTGCTTCTGAGGCTATTGCTACTGCTGTTGGCATTGCTGCTGCCTTAGCACCTGTTTGGATGGCTGTTTTTGCAACTGTTTTTGTTAAATTGTCCTTATCAAAATTCTGCACTAAATTATTAACACCTCCACTTACTACATCATAACTTTTTGCTACACTTGTTAATGTTTTAATTTCTACCATTTAGTTCCTTTACAAATTAATTTGGCAGTTTAAAGAGATGCCGCTCTACCAAGGTAAAATGTCGTCAATTATTTCACAGATACAAACCATTGTTACTCCTTTTTAAATTTTTTTAACTTAGCTAAATAACTTTTGCTACACTTCATTAGTCAAATATACAAATACATCTTCTTCTACCCATTTAGACTCCTTTTTTTAATTTAAGCAGTTTATGGACTTGCTTAGGTCACAGAGGAAATGTTGGAAATGGAAATTCAAATGGACTTGGAAAGTCAATAATCATTTTTTCTCCTTTTTTGTTTTTCATTAGTGGTAAAGATAAAAATTAAAGAGGATAAAGTTTAGGCAGTTTAATGACATACCAAGGTCAAACACAATTTAAAGACTTGCTAGTCTATAATTTTGCAATAGGCATAGTTACCATAGGCATAATCATTTTTGCTCCTTTTTTGTTTTTTCATTAGTAGAAAATTAAAAAAATGCTAAAATTTCAAAAAAGGCATTTAATGGATATTTTGACGGTAATTCCAAAAGATATAAACAATATAATTCCCCTCATCTTCGAATATAAAAAAGAGATAAAAACAATTCATTTAATATATGACACTTCGGTTTGCGAATTTGAAAAAGCTATGGATTTAAAAAATGGACTTATAAATTTAAATAATAAATATTCTCTAAACTGGGAGATAAAATTTTATCCCATAGATGAAGACAAAAAAGAAAATATAGAAAAAACAGTATCATTTAATTTTGATTATCTTTTTATAGCGGAAAACACCGATGTCTCTTTAAGCATTTTGCTAGGAAACCTTACTCTTGATAAAAACGGCATAATTTACAGCTATGATAAGGGAGAAAACACCTATAATATAATTTCAAAAAACACCTTTAAAAACCAAAAAATAAAACACAATCTAAAATTAGAAGACTACCTTACAATGTTAAATTACAAAATCAAATCCAAAACAACACTAAACGATATAAAACAAAGAAGAAAACTAGTCCTAAAAGCAATTAAAAGCTCCAATCCTTACGACTCTGTGACAAAAGACGTATTAACACAGCTTGGAGTTTTTAAAAACGGTAAACTTATAAAAAGTTCTTTTGGAGGAATATTTGAAGAGTATATATTTTGGCAGCTTGTAAAATTTGATTTTGATGAAATATGGATGAATGTAGAAGTTATAAGCGAAAAAATAGACAAAGAAGAAATTATTAACGAAATAGATATTCTTGGAATTAAAGAAAACACCATTTATACATTTGAAGTAAAAAAAGGCATTTTAGTTCCTTTTAAAAATAAAGAGGGCATCAAAATAACTCCTAAACGCCAAGCTGGCAATATAGTCTATAAACTCGATTCTATTATGAGCATTTTTGGACGTTATACAAAAGGAATGATTATAAATCTAAATAGATTTCCTAAACAATCTTTTTCAAAAAATCTTACAAAAAGAGCCGAAGAAAACAATATCTTAATTTATGAATTTCAGAATTTCGATTTTAATCAATTAAAACAAAAGTTATTAAAACAGAATATTTTTGAAAGAGTCTTTTTATTAGGCGGCAGAGATTTAGAAATGCAAGCAATTAAAGAAATTTTAATTTCTTTTGAAATAAAATTTTATGACAAAAATCTTTCTTGGGAAGATGCAAAGCTTAGTGTTTATAAAGAGTTTTTTAACAAAACTGAGCATTTTTATGCAATAGAATTAATCCCCGATACAATTTTACCTAAACATTTTACCCTAATAGACCACCATAATCAAAACAGATACTCCCTTTCAAGCTTAGAACAAATTGCCAAAATCCTAAACTACAAGCTATCACGAAAACAAAAATTAATTGCTCTAAATGACAGAGATTATATATTTGGAATGAAAAAATTTGGAGCTAATATAAACGAAATTGAAAATATAAGAAAAAAAGACAGGTTTTATCAAGGTGTAACAGAAGATGAAGAAATAGAAGCTCTAAATAATATAAAAAATGCAAAAAAAATAGGAGATTTACTGGTAATCAAGACCAAAAACCGTCGTTTTTCCCCTATTGCAGACAAAATTTTTCCAAAAGAAGCCATTATTTACAATGAAGATGAAATAAATTATTATGGTAAAAGAGTTAATTTATTAGTAAAACATTTTCAAAACCTAATAAACGAAAAAACAGCCTATTTTGGAAAAGGTTTTTTTGGTATTACTAAAAATCCTAATTTTTATAAAGATAAAATCTTAGAAATTTTACAAAAAAACTAAACCCCGGATTAACCGGGTCTATTTGAAACATATTTTAACAATATCTCCAATTACTACACAAATTTCTGGCATTTTTATCCTTTCTATTGAAATTAGAAATTATCAAAATTAACAACAAAGTTCTTTGACACTAAAAATTTCTGCACAAAAGCAGTTTAGGGACTTGCTTAGGTCACAGAGGAAATGTTGGAAACGGATATGGAAATGGACTTGGAAAGTCAATAATCATTTTTTCTCCTTTTTTGTTTTTCATTAGTGGTAAAGATAAAAATTAAAGAGGATAAAGTTTAGGCAGTTTAATGACATACCAAGGTCAAACACAATTTAAAGACTTGCTAGTCTATAATTTTGCAATAGGCATAGTTACCATAGGCATAATCATTTTTGCTCCTTTGTTTTTTTCATTAGTGGTAAAGATAAAAAATATGCTTATTTTTGCCAAATAGATAAAAAAAGGTAAATGAGCGGATGAGTAAAATAAGCTATATATCAAAATAGCTTTAATAGGTAGAGAAATTTAATTATGCATACAGTTGACACAAAATATCCAACATTGTCTCGAAATAACTTTCTACCTAAAAGGTAGTTAAAACATTCAGATAACAGAAAACTAGTGTTGAGAAAACATGTGTCTCGAAATAACTTTCTACCTAAAAGGTAGTTAAAATGGATATTATGTAGATGCTTCTGGTAATAAACAAGACTTAGTCTCGAAATAACTTTCTACCTAAAAGGTAGTTAAAAAGGGCTTAATGGAAGCCCTAAAGAAAGAGGGTGTCGTATTAAGTCTCGAAATAACTTTCTACCTAAAAGGTAGTTAAAAAAGAAACTGATGATGGTTATGCATTATGTGAAAATTGCTATAAGTCTCGAAATAACTTTCTACCTAAAAGGTAGTTAAAATTAAATTCAAACACTAAAAGCAAAGAAAGAGAACAAATTTTGTCTCGAAATAACTTTCTACCTAAAAGGTAGTTAAAAAAAATTATTATAAGAGTTATAAAAATAGATGAAGAAACATTGTCTCGAAATAACTTTCTACCTAAAAGGTAGTTAAAATACTTTTGGATGTGTATCAATATTAATGTTTCCAATTATGTCTCGAAATAACTTTCTACCTAAAAGGTAGTTAAAAAAAAACACTAAGGAGAGAAAAATGAAATTAAAGTCTCGAAATAACTTTCTACCTAAAAGGTAGTTAAAATAAAGATATTAGACTTGTCCTTATGTTTTTAAACTTTACGTCTCGAAATAACTTTCTACCTAAAAGGTAGTTAAAAAATAAACTTGGAGAATTATAACACTGTCGAAGTTAGAAGTCTCGAAATAACTTTCTACCTAAAAGGTAGTTAAAAGTAATCTCATAGGGGTTGTAGAAGGTAAGTATCGAAAAAATGTCTCGAAATAACTTTCTACCTAAAAGGTAGTTAAAATCTATGAGTTTGTTCATCCTGCCTATGGCAGGATGGACAGTGGTCTCGAAATAACTTTCTACCTAAAAGGTAGTTAAAACTTTGATACCTTCTAATAATTTAACCTTATTTCTCTTTGTCTCGAAATAACTTTCTACCTAAAAGGTAGTTAAAATCAAAATTTCAACCACCAAAAGCAAAGAAAATTTTGAGTCTCGAAATAACTTTCTACCTAAAAGGTAGTTAAAAATGATTTAAAAGACTTCATAGATATCAATAATAGTA
>JALWNI010000066.1 GCA_027083695.1 Nautiliaceae bacterium
ATTTATTATATAATAGTTTTAACGAAGTTAATTTAGACTTTCTTAATCAAATTGATGAATATTATATAAATTCTAATGAAAAGATTTTTATTAAAAAATATCAGTTTTTCAATAAAAACAAAGAATATGAAATTTATTTTATTGGAAATATTTATGCAAACTTTTTGGAATTGTTTGAATCTATGAAAGGAGGGGAGAATGGGAAAACATCATCATAAGAAAAAACATGAGCATGAAGAGAAAGAAAATAAAAAAGTCGAACAAAATCAAGAAGAGGTTAATGTTGAAGAAGTTTTAAAACAAAATAAAGAACTCAAAGCAAAACTTGATGAAGCACTTAGAGCTTATGCTAAGTGTGAAAATGATAAAAAAATTATAAAAAAAGAAGCAGATGCTTTGGTTGATTATGCTTATGAAAAATTTGCCAAAGATTTGCTTCCAGTGGTTGATAGTTTAGAGCTTGCAATAGCTCATGCAAAAGAACTTGAAAATAAAGAAGAAGCTTTTGATAAGCTTATAGAAGGAGTGGAACTTACTCTTAAAAAAATGCTTGATGTGTTTAAAAATCATGGGATTGAACCTGTGGAACATGGTGAATTTAATCCTGAATATCATCAAGCTATTCAACATGTTCAAAGTGACGAACATGAAGAAGGCGATATAGTTGATATTTATCAAAAAGGATATAAACTCAAAAATAAATTACTTAGACCATCTATGGTTACAATAAATAAAAAATAAAATTTAAGGAGGGAAATATGGGAAGAGTAATAGGAATTGACTTAGGAACAACAAACTCAGCAATGGCTTACTATGATGGAAAAGATGCAAAAATCATTCCAAACAAAGAAGGTAAAAACACAACTCCATCAGTTGTTGCATTTACTGATAAAGGTGTCTTAGTAGGTGAACCTGCTAAAAGACAAGCAATTACAAATCCAGAAAGAACTATTTACTCAGTAAAAAGAATTATGGGTATGATGTGTAATGAACCAAAAGCCCAAGAAGCCAAAAAACATGTTCAATACAAAATTGTTGACAGAAATGGTGCTTGTGCAGTTGAAGTTGATGGAAAAGTTTATACACCGCAAGAAATTTCTGCAAAAATATTACAAAAACTAAAAAGTGATGCAGAAGAATTTTTTGGTGAGGAAGTTACAGAAGCTGTAATTACAGTACCTGCATATTTTAATGACGCTCAAAGAAAAGCAACTCAAGAAGCTGGTAAAATTGCGGGGCTTAATGTATTAAGAATTATAAATGAACCAACAGCAGCGGCACTAGCTTATGGTCTGGATAAAAAAGGTGAAGAAAAAATCTTAGTATATGACCTTGGTGGTGGTACATTTGACGTAACTGTTCTTGAAATTGGTGATGGTACATTCCAAGTTCTTTCAACTGATGGTAATGCATTCCTTGGAGGTGATGATTTTGACCAAAGAATTATGGAATGGTTAATTGAAGAGTTTAAAACTGAAACTGGAATTGATTTGAGTCAAGATAAAATGGCTCTTCAAAGATTAAAAGATGCAGCAGAACAGGCTAAAAAAGAACTTTCAACAAAAGAAGAAACAGAAATTAACCTGCCGTTTATTACAGCAGATGCAAGTGGACCAAAACATTTAGTTAAAAAATTGACAAGAGCTAAATTTGAAGCAATGATTGATGATTTATTACAAGAAACATTAACACATATTGATACAGCGTTAAATGATGCTGGATTAACTAAAAACGATATTGATGAAATTGTAATGGTTGGTGGTTCAACAAGAATTCCAAAAGTTCAAAAACTTGTAAGTGAATATTTTAACGGTAAAAAACTTAATAAATCAGTAAATCCTGATGAAGTAGTTGCACTTGGTGCAGCAATTCAAGCAGGTGTGCTTAAAGGTGATGTAAAAGATGTATTATTGCTTGATGTTACACCACTTAGCCTTGGAATTGAAACACTTGGTGGAGTGATGACAAAAATTATTGAAAAAGGTACAACAATACCTGTGAAAAAATCACAAGTATTCAGTACAGCAGAAGATAATCAAACAGCAGTTACAATTCATGTATTGCAAGGTGAAGCGGAACTTGCAAAAGATAATAAATCATTAGGTCAATTTAACCTTGAAGGAATTAGACCAGCACCAAGAGGTGTACCTCAAATTGAAGTAACATTTGATATTGACGCAAATGGTATTTTGCATGTAAGTGCAAAAGACAAAGATACAGGTAAAGAACAAAAAATTACAATTACCGGAAGTTCTACATTAAGTGAAGAAGAAATTCAAAAAATGATTAAAGAAGCTGAGGAAGCAAACAAAAGAGAAAAAGCGAGAATTGAAGCAATTAAAGCAAGAAATGAACTTGATTCAATTGCATATCAAGCTGAAAAATTCATTAAAGACAATAAGGATAAGCTTGGTGATGTAAGTGCTCTTGAAGCTAAAATTAAAGAAGCAAAAGAACTTATTGAACAACAAAGTGAAGATAAAGCAAAAATTGATAGCTTAAAATCTGAACTTGAAGCTGAACTTCAAAAAGCAGCGCAAAATATGGCAGCACAAGGTGGGGCACAACAACAAGGTCAAAACCAACAACAAAATAAAGGCGGTGATGACGATGTAATAGATGCGGAAGTTGAATAATCTTCCGCTTTTTTATTTTTATTTAATATAAGTGACAGTGAAATTTATTTCATTAAAATAAAAAATTAATAAAAATAGAAAAAATTATTTAATATAAAAATTTTGTGTAGTTAATGTTTTGTTTCCATCCATTAAGCTAACTCTCCATTTACCTTTGAAAAAAGGTCTTATTGTTATAGAAGAGAATGTTCTCCATCTTTTTCCTTTATATATTGGAAGTTTTATATCCGCATATAATCTCCAAGTGTTATTTACATCCATTTCCCAAACAAAATCAATTGTTCTGTTTTGTTCAATATTGGTAAAATAAGCAAAAGCATAAACTTTTTTATTATTGGTATTAAAAACATTTGTTATATCAATTGGTGTTAAGTTTTTTACATTTTTACAAGTCACAAATTCTTTTAACTCATAAGAAAAAGAAAAAACAATTAATAAAAAAATTACTAACTTTTTCATTTTAAACCTCCAATATAATTGTTACTGGTCCATCATTAATTAAGGATATTTTCATATCGGCACTAAATATACCGCTTTTTGTTGAAACATATTTATTTAAAACTTTAAGTATTTTATCATACATCTCTTCTGCTTCGATAGGTGGCATAGAATTTTGAAAATTGGGACGAGTCCCTTTTTTTGTAATTGCTGGGATTGTGAAATTTGGAATAAGTAAAATTTCTCCGTTTATATCAAGGAGAGATTTTGAAAATTTTTCTCCAAACAGTCTAATATTTATAATCTTTTTTACCATTTTATCAAGTTTTTCTTCTGTGTCATCTTTTTCAAATCCAATTAAAACAACTAAGCCTTTTTTTATTTTATTTATAACTTTTTTGTCTACTTTTACATTTGCTTCATCTACTCTTTGAATTACTGCTTTCATTAATTAGCTCCACTATAAATTTTGCCATTTCATCTGAATCATTCGGACACTCTACGACTTTATAGCTTTTAATTCCTATATCTTTGGCTAAATGTCCATATTCAACTTTTAGTTCCAAATCTGTTTCCGAATTGTCTATAACAAACGATATAGGATAGATAAGCACTTTTTCGTTTTTATATTTTTCAAGCTCTTTATCAAGATATGGTTTTAGCCATTCCCCTATGCCAAACCTTGATTGAAAGGCAAGAGAGATTGATTTAAATTCCGGGAGTATGTTTTTTAAAATTTGCACATGTTCTTCAACTTCTTTTTTATAACTGTCTCCTTTTTGAATTATTTTTTCGGGTAGTCCATGGGCTGAGAATATAAGATGCCACTCTTTTGGGTTTTCAGCTGTTTTTAAAATATTTTCTTTAATTATTTCATTATATTTGGGGTGTTTGTAAAAAGGTTTTATTATTTTTGCATTTAGACCGATTTCTTTAAGCTCATCAATTGAACTTTCATATGTTGTAAAAGAGTAGTGTGGGTAAAGTGGTAAAAATATAATTTCTTTTTCATCAATTATATCTTTTAAATGTGGTTTTGTATATCTGAATGCATAAGAAGTTTTTTGAGAGCTTAATTTTTCAACTTTCTTTGCAAGATTTTCAGTAATTTCATATATTCTACTACCGCCAATTTTTTTATAATTTTTCCAGACTTTTTTATATCTTAAATTTGCTATTAAAGGAGCTAAAAAGTATCTAACAGGAGAAGGGATTATTCTTTTATCCATAAACATGTTAAACAAAAATTCTTTTAACTCTTTTTCACTTCTTGCCCCACCCATATTATGCAAAACTATCATGTCAACTCCACATATTTATTGATTTTAATACCAAATCCTTTAAGTGCGTTTAGTTCGTTTTTATGGTTTGAGAGGAGATTTAGTTTTTTTATACCAAGTTTTTTAAGAATTTGCGCTCCTATACCAAACTCTTTATTGTCTTTTGAAGTTGAATCTATAAAAATAACAGCTCCGTTGTTATATTTAATATATTCAAGCACCTTTTTATACTCTTTCATTTTTTTGTCATCAAGCATAAAATCAACGTTTTTTGTTACTTTATAAAATTTTACATTGCTTGTCTCTTTTGGTCTGTTTGTAAGTGCATAATGAGTTTGATTTAGATGGTCTTTAAATATATATTTATCAAATTCCACTCCGTCAATAGTTACTTTTTCTTTTTTTTCAATGTTTACAAGACTTTCAAATTGAAGCCTGTACTCTACTATATCAGAGATATATACCACAGCCAAATTATGTTCTTTTGCAAATTTTGCCAAATCTTTGCGTCTTGCCATCGTGCCGTCTTCATTCATAATTTCACATATTACAGCTGTCGGATATACACCTGCAAGCTTGCAAATATCCACGCTTCCTTCCGTATGACCAGTTCTAACTAATACTCCACCTTCTTTTGCTATCAGAGGAAAAATATGTCCCGGTTTTACAAAATCATCAGATTTGCTTGTAGAAGAGCTTAATTTTTTGATTGTCATATCCCTCTCATAAGCACTAATTCCAGTTTTGCACTCTTTTGCATCCACACTTATTGTAAATGCAGTTGAAAAACTTTCACTGTTTTGCGGCACCATTGGACTAAGTTCAAGTTTTTTGGCAATATCATTTGTTATAGATACGCATATAAGACCTTTTCCTTTACTTGCTAGGAAATTTACTTTTTCAGGAGTAGAAAAAACTCCCGCATATACAAGATCTCCTTCATTTTCCCTGTCTTCATCATCTATCATTATTATAATATTTCCTTTTTGAATCTCTTCAATTGCTCTTTTTACTCTTTCAATCGCATTCAATCAACATCCTTTGAATATAGTTTTGCAAAATTTATAAACATTCTAATACCATTCATCATTGCCTGATATTGTATATAATTTCTATCACCTTTAAAATGGTGTAATTCTACTTTCAGCTCTTTTTCGTTTGCCACTCCTATATAAACGGTACCAACCGGTTTTTCGGGCGTGCCTCCTGTCGGTCCAGCTATCCCGCTGACGGCTATTGCATAGTTTGCCTTGCTGATTTCAATTGCTCCAAGAAGCATCTCTTTTACCGTTTGTTCGCTAACAGCACCATATCTTTTTAAGGTGTCCATGCTTACACCAAGCCATTCGTTTTTTATTCTGTTGGCATAGGTTACCACACTTCCGTCAAAAACATCACTTGAACCTGAATATTTAGTAAGTGTCGAAGCTATAAGACCTCCCGTGCAGCTTTCTGCAAAAGTGATTTTTCTTGGAGGCAAGTTTTTTATGATGTGTTTGAAAATATTACCAAATACTATAAAAGGAATTGCGTTTAAAAGTTCTTTTTTTACTTTGTTTTCAAGGGGTTCTGTATACATTTCCAAAAATCCACCTTCATTTTCTATTAAAATAAAATCTATTTTTCTTGGATTTAAAATTGGTTCAATCAACATTTTTGCAATATCTTTATCCATATTAAAAATATTTATAAGTTCGTATTCAGGAGCAATTATGAAAATTTCGGGTAACTCTTTTTCAAGCAAAATAACATTAACTTCTACACCGTTGATTGTAACTAAATAGCTGTTTTTTGAAAACTTTGCATTTTCAGGGATTAGCTGATTTTCTTTAATAATAGGATTTTGGTTTAAAATTGTAGAAATTATTCTTGTTACAAGTGGATATGTATGTGAATTGGTAACTATTAAAGTCTCTTCTTCTGGTGAAAATGAAATATCAAATGAATTTAGATATTCTAATTTATCATAATTTATATATCTAAACAGTTCATTTTTTAATTCTTTTTTAAATTTCCAATCTTTACCAACAAACAATACTTTCATTGCTACTCCTTGTATGTTATAATAAATTATAGCCAAAAAAGGAGTGAAAATGAATGTTGATTTAAAAAAACTTCCTGAATATTCTTTGCCAAAAAGCAAAGTATTTAGAAAAAACGGTAAATTCAAAAATAAATTTTATGAAAAAGAGCTTTTAAAACTTCAAATAGAACTTGTAAAACTTCAAACATGGATTAAAAATAACAATATAAGGTTTTTATCCATATTTGAAGGTGTGGATACAGCCGGAAAAGATGGAACGATTAAAAGAATACTTGAACATTTAAATCCGAGATTTGCGAGAAGTGTGGCACTGGATAAGCCGACAGAAAAAGAGAAAACTCAGTGGTATTTTCAAAGATATGTGCCACATTTCCCAGCAGGTGGAGAGATGGTTTTGTTTAACAGAAGCTGGTACAACAGAGCCGGAGTTGAAATGGTTTTTCATTTTTGCACAAAAGAAGATTATCTTAAATTTATGAGACAGTGTCCGAGGTTTGAGGAGATGATAGTAGATGATGGAATGAAATTTTTTAAATTTTATCTTCAAATTTCAAAAGAAGAGATGTATAAAAGATTAAAAAAAAGAGAAACAGATCCACTTAAAAAATGGAAACTCTCTACGCTTGATTGGAAAAGTTATAAACATTATGATGAATATCAAAAATTAAAAGAAGATATGTTTGCAGCAACTTCAACTCCTTATGCTCCATGGATAGAAGTGGATGCAAATGATAAAAAAAGAGCAAGAATAAATATTATAAGATATATTCTTTCACAATTTGATTATGACAACAAAGCAGAAGATTTTTTTGCAGATCCAAATATTGTAAAAGTTATCACTCTTATAGAATAATTTTGATATAATATCACGCAAAAAGGACTTTTTTATGGATTATAAAGAGACTTTGCTTCTTCCAAAAACTTCTTTTCCTATGCGTGGTAATTTACCGCAAAATGAACCAAAACGATATAAAAAATGGTTTAGTGAAAATGTATACGAAAGAATGAAACAAAATAGAAAAGGACAGGATAATTTTAATCTTCACGATGGACCTCCTTATGCAAATGGACATATTCATATAGGCCACGCTCTTAATAAAATTTTAAAAGATATTATTAATAAATTTTACTATTTCCAAGGATACGATATTAGATATGTTCCCGGATGGGATTGTCACGGACTTCCTATTGAACAACAAGTTGAAAAAAAAATAGGAAGAGAAAAAAAAGAAAAACTTCCTAAAACAAAAATAAGAGAATTATGTCGCGAACATGCAGCAAAATTTATTGAAATACAAAAAGAAGAGTTTAAATCTCTTGGTGTTATAGGCGATTGGGAAAATCCTTATAAAACCATGGACTTTGAATTTGAAGCAGATATTTACAAAGCACTTACTGAAATAGCAAAAAAAGGTCTTTTGGTTGAAAGAAGTAAACCAGTGTTTTGGTGTATGCATGATAAAACAGCTCTTGCAGAGGCTGAGGTTGAATATGAAGATAAAGAAGATTATTCAATTTATGTTGCGTTTCCTTTGAGTAAAGAAGCGAATAAAAAACTTGGCATAAAACATGCAAAGATAATAATCTGGACAACAACTCCTTGGACACTTCCTGCAAATATGGGAATTGCTTTGAATCCGGAAGAAAAATATGTACTTACAAGCGATAATTTTATAATTGCAAAAGCTCTTTATGAAAAATTAAAAGAAGAAGAAGTTATCAAGGGTGATATTGTAAAAGAATTTGATCCAAAAGAACTTGAAGGTTTAAAAGCCGTAAATCCACTAAACAATAGACTTTCAGTTATTCTTCTTGGAGAGCATGTAACAATGGATGGGGGTACTGGATGCGTTCATACAGCACCGGGACACGGTGAAGAGGATTATAAAGTATGGCTAAAATATGGATATGAAGAAATTATTCAGCCAGTAGATAATGAAGGAAAATATTCAAAATTAGTAGAAATTGAAAAATTGTTAGGGGAAAATTCAAATGAATTTGTAGGAATGCATATATTTGATGCAAATGAAAAAATTTTAGAATTACTTAATGAAAACTTAATAAAATCAAGTAAATTTACTCACAGTTATCCTCATTGTTGGAGATGCCATAATCCAGTGATTTTTAGAGCTACAAAGCAATTTTTTATAGCAATGGATAAAGAAACTGAGGGAGATACATTAAGAAACAGGGCATTAAAAGAAATTGAAAATGTTGAATTTACACCAAAGAGTGGAAAAAATAGACTAAAAGCAATGGTTAGCAATAGACCAGATTGGTGTATATCTCGTCAAAGAGATTGGGGTGTTCCAATCGCGTTTTTCAGAAATAAAAACACTGGTGAGCTTTTACTTGACGATGATGTTTTAGAAAATATTTATCACATATTTAAACAAAAAGGTGCTGATGCTTGGTATGATATGAGCATTGAAGAATTACTTCCAGAAAACAAAAAAGGTTTAGCTTCCGATCTTGAAAAAGTACAAGATATTTTAGATGTGTGGTTTGATAGCGGCTCTACATGGTTTGCAGTGCTTAAATCAAATAGATATGATGCAGGTAATTATCCAGCAAGTATGTATCTAGAAGGAAGCGACCAGCACAGAGGATGGTTCCAAAGCTCTTTACTTGTTTCAACAGCAGTTGAGAGTAAAGCGCCTTACAAATCAATTCTGACACATGGTTTCACCGTAGACGAAAAAGGTGAAAAAATGTCTAAATCAAAAGGTAATGTTGTAGCACCACAGGAGGTTAGCAAAAAATTCGGTACCGAAATTTTAAGACTTTGGGTAGCTACTAGTGATTATACGGGAGATATTAAAATTAGTGATAATATTTTAAAACAAGTAGCAGAACAATATAGAAAAATAAGAAACACAATTAGATTTTTACTTGCAAATGTAAATGATCTTGAAGAGATTAAACTTGATAAGCCTTCAATGGTTGATAAATGGATTTTAGCAAGAAGTAAAGAGG
Organism: Nautiliaceae bacterium; assembly: GCA_027083695.1. Classification (GTDB taxonomy): domain Bacteria; phylum Campylobacterota; class Campylobacteria; order Campylobacterales; family Nautiliaceae; genus JALTBU01. Next base: position 9,375 of record JALWNI010000066.1, read on the forward strand.
TTTTTGATGAAGTAGTTTATAACTTTTCAAAATATGACTTTGCAAAAGCAATGCAGATATTAAATAATTTTATAGTAACTGAACTTAGTGCAATTTATCTTGATGTATGCAAAGATAGGTTATATTGTGAAGCTCTCAATTCTCCAAAAAGAAGAAATTCACAAAGCACAATGGCGGTTATTGCAAAAGAGTTAATGAGTATTTTGGCTCCGGTACTTACATATACAATGGATGAGGCGGTAGAATATGCTCCAAAAATAATAAAAGAAGATGCAAAAGATATTTTTGATTTTGTTTATACTCCAATTACAGCAATAGAAAATCCTCTTGATGATGAAATTCTTGAAATTAGAAGAAGATTTTATGAAATTGTAGATAAATTAAAAAAAGAAAAAATAATAAAAGATACGCTTGAACTTGCTATTGAGACAAATTATGATAAACTATTAAAAGATGAAATGGCTGAATTTTTCAATATAAGTTTAATTTGTGATAGTTTAGAAGGAAAAGTTTTAGACGAGTTTCATGTAGGGGAAGATGAAAGATTTGTAATAAAAATCAAAAAATCGTCTCTTAATAAATGCCCAAGATGTTGGAGATATTTAAGTGAAAATGAAAATGAATTATGTAATAGATGCAAAGAGGTAATAAGTGGATAAACCAGTACCTCTTTGGGTTATTGTCTTAACTATTGTTATTTTAGTAAGCGTAAGTTTTGGAATATATTTTTGGTTAAAAAGTTTAATTGTAAAGGATAACGATGATAACACTAAAAGAAGCTTTGAAATTAAGCAGTGAAGAATTAAAAGAGATTAAAAAAGATATCAATAATAAATCAAAAGAGAACAAAAATCTTGGTGGATATATTGAACAGTTTTTAGGGACTGATTTAAGTGAACTTGGAGATGGAGTACCTGTTGCTATTAAAGATAATATTAATGTAAAGGGTTGGGAAATCACATGTTCTTCTAAAATTTTAAGAGGATATATTTCTCCTTATAATGCAACTGTAATTGAAAAAATGCTCTCTTCTGGACTTTCTCCTTTTGGTAGATGTAATATGGATGAGTTTGCAATGGGGAGTTCTACTGAAACAAGTCAATATGGAAAAACTCTAAATCCTCATAATCCTAATTGTGTGCCGGGGGGAAGTAGTGGAGGAAGTGCTGCTGTTGTTGGAGCTGGACTTGCAATTGCTGCACTTGGAAGTGATACCGGGGGAAGTATTCGTCAGCCTGCTGCATTTTGCGGAGTTGTAGGAATGAAACCAACTTATGGCAGAGTTAGTAGATATGGACTTACTGCATTTTCAAGTTCTCTTGATCAAATAGGACCTATTACTCAAAATGTGGAAGATGCTGCTATTTTGTATAATATTATTGCAGGGTATGATAAATATGATTCAACATCTGCTCCTGTTGAAAATAAAAAAATTACTTTCAATGAAAATAGAAAATTAAAAATCGCTGTAATAGATAATTATATTAATGAAGCGGATGAAGATGTTAAAAAAGCAATTTTAGATGTTATAAAAACTCTTGAAAAAGAAGGTCATACAATAGTTCATAAAAATCTTATGAATTCAAAAATAGATGTTGCAACATATTATATCGTGGCAACTGCGGAAGCTAGCTCAAATCTTTCAAGATTTGATGGTATGAGATATGGAAACAGAGTAGAAGGAAAAGATTTAAAAGAAACATATAAATTAACAAGAGCTCAATTTGGAGAAGAAGTTAAAAGAAGAATTATGCTTGGTACTTTTGTATTAAGTAGCGGCTATTATGATGCTTATTATATCAAAGCTCAAAAAGTTAGACATTTGATTAAAAATGAATTCGATAAACTTTTTGCAGAAGCTGATTTGGTACTTACACCTGTTACACCTACAACGGCATTTGAATTTGGAAGTAAAAAAGATCCTCTTGAAATGTATTTAAGCGATATTTATACTATTGGTGTAAATTTAGCAGGAGTGCCGGCTATTTCACTTCCTATTGGAAAAGATTCTAAAAATTTACCTATTGGAATGCAATTAATTGCTAAACATTTTGATGAAGAAACATTATTTGATGGAGCTAAAATTGTTGAAAATATTGTAAAGGAAGCAAAATGAGAATTAAATATAAAGCATTAACTTTTGAAGATGTATTACTCGTTCCAAAATATTCAAACGTATTGCCAAAAGAGGTTGATTTAAAAACAAGATTTACAAAAAATGTAACTTTAAATATACCTATTGTTTCAGCCGCTATGGATACAGTTACAGAAGCCAGAGCTGCTATTGCGCTAGCAAGACTGGGAGGTATTGGTGTAATCCATAAAAATATGGATATTGAAACACAGGCAAAAGAAGTTGAAAAAGTTAAAAAAAGTGAAAGCGGAATTATAATTGATCCTATTAAAATTCTTCCTGATGAGCCCATAGCAAAAGCTCATAAAATTATGGCAACTTACAGAATTTCAGGTGTTCCTGTTGTAGATAAAAATAACAAACTTATAGGTATTCTTACAAACAGAGACCTTAGATTTGAAAAGAATCTTTCAAGAAAAGTAAAAGAACTAATGACTCCTATGCCTCTTGTAACAGCAAAAGAAGGAATTAGTCTTGATGAAGCGGAAAAAATTCTTCATGAAAATAAAATTGAAAAACTTCCAATTGTAGATGATGAAGGATATCTAAAAGGTCTTATTACGATTAAAGATATTCAAAAGAAAAAAGATTATCCAAATGCAAATAAAGATAATTATGGAAGATTAAGAGTTGCTGCGGCTGTTGGAGTGGGAAATGGTATTGAAAGAGCAGCTGCGTTAGTTGGAGCAGGAGTTGATGTAATTGTTGTGGATTCAGCTCACGGACATTCTCAGGGAATTTTAGATTTAGTAAAAGCTATAAAAGAGAGATTTGAAGTTGATGTCGTAGCTGGTAATGTTGCAACAGCAGAAGCTACAAGGGATTTGATAAAAGCAGGAGCTGATGCTGTTAAAGTTGGAATCGGACCAGGTAGCATTTGTACGACAAGAATAGTGGCAGGTGTTGGTGTTCCACAAATTAGTGCTATTGATGAATGTGCAGCAGAAGCGAAAAAATATGATATTCCTATAATTGCAGATGGAGGTATTAAATATTCGGGTGATATTGCAAAAGCACTTGCTGTTGGTGCAAGCAGTGTTATGGTAGGAAGTTTACTAGCTGGTACAGAAGAGAGTCCTGGTGAGACTATTATGTATCAGGGAAGACAGTATAAAGCATACAGAGGTATGGGAAGTATAGGTGCTATGCAAAAAGGAAGCAACGACAGATATTTTCAAGAAGGAACGGCAGCTGATAAATTAGTTCCAGAAGGAATTGAAGGTATGGTTCCATACAGAGGTAAAATCGCAGATGTGATTCATCAGCTAATTGGTGGTCTTAGAGCTTCAATGGGATATGTCGGAGCAAAAGATATACCTACTTTTTGGGAGAGAGCAGAATTTGTAGAAATTACTAGTGCCGGTCTTAAAGAATCTCATGTTCATGATGTAACTATCACAAAAGAAGCTCCAAATTATCATCAATAAAAAAATATATAATTTGTACAAATAAAATCTTTCCTTATAACTTTTTCTCTCTTTTATAAAAAAAACTTATAAATTAAATAAATGTTAATCTTTGCTAAAAAAGTTTGTTATTATCTTAAAAAAAGGAGTTAAAATGAAAAAAATTCTTATTGGAGCGTTAAGTGCAGCAATTTTTACAACGGGTTCTTTTGCATATAAATATATAGCAATAGGTACCGGAAGTGTTACTGGTGTATATTATCCAACTGGCGGAGCTATTTGTAGACTTTTTAATAAATATTACAAGAGTAAAACAAATACGAAATGTAGTGTTGAAAGTACAGGTGGGAGCGTTTATAATATAAATTCAATTAAAAATGGTGAGCTTGATTTTGGAATTGCTCAAAGTGATGTGGTTTATCAGGCATATCATGGTACTGGAAAATTTAAAGGAAAACCATATAAAGGTCTTAGAGTCGTTATGTCAATTCATCCAGAACTTTTAACATTTGTAGTTAGAAAAGATAGTGGAATTAAAAATTTTTTCGACCAAAAAGGACATAGAATCAATATAGGAAATCCCGGAAGTGGGACGGAAGCAGCAGTTAAAATGCTTTTTAATAAATCAAAAAATATTAGTTTAAAAGATATAAAAATTGAACAACTAAAAGCAGGAGAGTGCCCAAATGCACTTAAAGATAAAAAAATTGATGGATATTATTATGTTGTTGGGCATCCAACTGCAAATATTAAAGATGCAGCAAATTCAACAAAAATTGATTTAATTTCTCTTGATAATGTACCCGCAGCCCAAGAACTTGTAAAAGAAAAACCTTACTATGCATGGGGAGTAATTCCTGCTGGAATGTATAGAGGGGTAAATCATCCTACAAAAACATATGGGGTTAAAGCAACACTTGTCACAAGTGATAAAATGGATAATAAAACTGTATATTATTTGACAAAAGCTATTCTTGATCATTTTGATCAATTCAAAAGAATGCATCATGCATACAAAAATTTAACAAAAAAAGATCTTCTTAAAGGTTTTGATATTAATATGATGCATCCGGGTGCAAAAAAAGCATTTAAAGAAGAAGGGCTACTTTAATTCCTTCTTTTATTTATTGAAAGTAGAAAAAATTCTGTTTTCAATAGGTAGAAGGAGAAAAGATGTCAAAACCCGATATTTTTCATGAAGATAAAAAGCTTGAAAAAGAAGTTGATGAAATTGAAAAAGAAGCCCTTAAAGAGTGTGAGGTTGATAAAGATTTAGAAGAAAAAATTTTAACAGAACTTGAAGGTCAAAGGAATTTTCCACCTAAAAGCATTTATTATTGGATTATTGCATTAATAGCTTTTTCATGGTCTGTGTATCAATTATATGTAAGTTACTTTCCAGTAAATTCTACAATTGTTAGAAGTATTCATTTAGCTTTTGCTATGGTTTTGGCATTTTTAATATATCCAGTTTTCAAAAGAGAAAAATATCTCAAAAAAATACCATGGTATGACTGGATATTAGCAATAATTGGAGGATTTGGAGCGGCTTATATTGCAATAGATTATGTAGGGCTTTCAAATAGACCGGGTGAGTATTTGCTTAGAGATTTTGTAACAGGGTCTATTTTTATGGTGGTCTTGCTTGAAGCTGGAAGAAGAGTAATTGGTATTGCATTAAGTTTAGTAGCTATAATTTTTTTGATTTATGATAAATTTGGAGATTTAATGCCGGATATTATATCTCACAAGCCTGCAAGTTGGGAAAAAATCATTTCTCAAATGTATTTGACAACTGAGGGAATTTTTGGGGTGCCTCTTGGAGTATCAGCCGGATTTGTATTTTTATTTGTACTTTTTGGAGCATTGCTTGAAAGGGCAGGGGCTGGAGAATATTTTATTAAACTTGCTTATGCAATGCTTGGAAGATTCAGTGGGGGACCTGCAAAAGCAAGTGTTGTTGCAAGCGGACTTACAGGGATTATTAGCGGAAGTTCTACTGCAAATGTCGTAACAACAGGTGTATTTACAATACCTTTAATGAAAAAAGCAGGCTTTCCAGCTGAAAAAGCTGCTGCTATTGAAGTTGCAGCTTCTACAAACGGTCAGTTAATGCCGCCTGTTATGGGAGCGGCTGCATTTATTATTGCCGAATTTTTAGGTCTAAGTTATACAGATGTAATAATTGCTGCTGCAATTCCTGCGGTTGTGAGTTATTTGGCATTGTTTTATATAGTTCATTTAGAAGCCAAAAAATTAGGTCTCAAAGGGGAAGACCCAAGCAGACTTCCTCCAAAATGGAAAACTTTTATAAGCGGGCTTCATTTTTTAATCCCTGTCATTTATTTGATGTATGTTTTGATTGTTTTAAGACAATCTGCTCAAATGGCAGCTTTTAGTGCTATATGGGTATTAATGGTAATTATGATTATTCAATACCCTTTCAAAGCCCTTGTTTTAGATAAAAGAAAAATAACAAAACTTGATTTAACGCAAGGTTTTATAGATATTTTTCATGGAATGGTAAATGGTGCAAGAAATATGGTTCCAATCGCTCTTGCAACTGCGATTGCCGGTATTGTTGTTGGAAGTATTACTCTCACAGGAATAGGACAGGTTTTACTTGATGTAATTGATACTTTATCAAATGGGAATATTTTAATTGTGCTGCTTCTTACAGCATTCATTTCTTTAATTTTAGGTATGGGACTACCAACAACTGCAAACTATATAGTGGTGGCATCACTTACTGCGCCAGTTATGTTGCAATTGCCTCAGGATAATGGATTTATAATTCCTGCGATTGCAGCACATTTATTTGTATTTTATTTTGGGATATTAGCAGATGATACTCCGCCTGTTGGAATTGCTGCATATGCAGCAGCAGGAATTGCAAAATCCGATCCAATAAAAACAGGTCTTCAAGGCTTTGGGTATGATATAAGAACTGCAATATTGCCGTTTATGTTTTTCTTTAATATGGAACTATTATTAATAAATCATGTAAATGAGTGGGATGTGAATGAGTTTAGTTTTATTTCAAATCCAATTCATATTGCAATAATATTTTTAACAGCAATGCTTGGAATGTTTAGTTTTTCTTCCGCTACACAAGGATGGCTTATCAAAAAGACAAATATTTTAGAGAGAATATTATTATTAATAGCAGTGCCATTTTTTATGTTGCCTAATGTTATGCATAAATTTTTAGCATTACCAAATGAATATATTTCATATGCAGTTGGTTTGATTATTTGGATTGGAGTATTTATCTGGCAAAAGATTAGAGCTTAAAAAAGCTCTTTTACTATCTCAAATCTATTTGCTGTCATAATATGAATTTTTGGATGTTTTGTAAGTAGATTTTGAAATAATTTTCTGCTTAATTCCAGACCTATTTTTTTCTCTTCTTCTGGACTTATTTTATGGGCTTTTATTAATTTTTCTATCCAGCTATCTGGCACATAAATACCCGGTACATGAGAGTGTAAAAATTGAGCTGTTTTTAAGCTCATCATAGGAAAAAAACCTAAAATAATATCAAACTCTTTTCTTTCATCATTAAATTCTGCTCTAACTTTATCTCTTATTTCAAGCATTTTATCAACTATTTCTAAGTCATATACAGGTTGAGTTATAACGGCTTTTGCATAATTTTTAACTTTTTTATATATTTTTTTCTCTATGGCAGAAAAATTTTTAGCATATGAATTGCTAACTACAAAGGGAGTTATTGGTTTTGGTTTTATTTTAAATTCTTTACCGCTATAATCCATACCACTGTTGAATGCTCTGATTATTTGTAAGAGTAAAATGCTGCTTCCTTCAACTACTCCTTTGACATTTGGCTGATCTGACATTTTTGCAGGGTCTCCTGTAAGTGCCAAAATATTTGTTACATTTAAATCATTAGCTCCAAGCAAATCGCTTTGAAGAGCTATTTTATTTCTGTCCCTCATACTCAAAGTGGCTATTACGGGCTTATTGAATTTTTCTTGTAGTCTAAAAGCAGCAATAATTGAATTATATTTTAGTTTGCTCAAAGGACAATCAGTTGTAGAAAAACCATCAATATATTTTAACGCACCGCTTTTTTCAATTTTTTCAAGCATTGGTTCAAGTGTTGGTAGTTTAGGGGGTGTTGTTTCAAGAGTTATAAGCCTCTCTTTTAATTTTTCAATCAGCATAAATTCCCTTTTTATTGAAATTTTAATATAATTTTTATAAAAAAGGCAGTTGATGATTTTAATGATAGATAATTATGATTCTTTTACTTATAATATTGTCCAATATTGCCTTGAACTTGGTGCCAATTTAAAAGTTATAAGAAATGATGAATTAAGTGTTGAAGAGATAAAAAAATTAAATCCTGAAAAGATTATCATCTCACCGGGTCCATCAACTCCAAAAGAAGCAGGAGTGAGCGTAGATGTAATAAAAAAAATTGAAAAACCAATATTAGGCGTATGTCTGGGGCATCAATCCATTGCATATGCTTACGGAGGAGAAATAATTAGGGCAAAAAATTTAATGCATGGAAAAACATCAAATATTAAAATAACAAAAAAAGATGATATTTTTAAAGATTTGCCAGATAGTTTTAGAGTTACAAGATATCACTCATTGGTGGTTAATCAAGAATCTTTACCTGAATTTATCATCCCTACATCTTATAGTTTGGATGATAATGAAATAATGTCGCTTAGAATAAAAGACAAACCAATTTTTGGAGTACAGTTTCACCCTGAATCGATTATGAGTGAATACGGAAAAAAAATAATAAATAATTTTTTAATGATATGAAATATATTTTTTGGCCAATAATTTTTATTTATTATATTTTTTTATATTGGTATAGTATTCATTTTCTTTCTTTTTCAATTATAGAAGCAAAAAGTATAGAAAAATTTTATC
>JALWNI010000067.1 GCA_027083695.1 Nautiliaceae bacterium
TGTATCAATAAGCAATAAACTAATATATTTCAAAAAACTTTTTGATAAAATAGATATGCCAACAACTCTATTTTTAAATAATGATATGTTAAAAAATTCTCTACAAGCTAAAAAATTTACTCTTTATAAAAAATACCCTTTATATAAAGGTTACAGAGTTATTGGAAGTTTATATAAAGTTAATTTCAATAATAAATATGAAATTAAAAAAAATTTTGTTTATATAATTATTCCTATTAAAAATTTATTTAAAAAAACTATTGGATATTTAGTTATAAAACATAGCTTTGCAGATGTTTTAAAAGCAGCTAAAAATAATATTATTAGCAATCTTATATTTGACACTATACTTTTTATAGGAATTTTTGGTTTATTTTTTATATTGTTCAAATATATTTATAATAGATTTAATGAACTTAATTTAATACTAAATCTAATAAAAAATAAAAAATTCAATAAATTACCTGAAAAAGTTGAAGAAAAAGATGAATTTGACGAATTCAAAAATTATTTAATAGATGTTGGAAACGAATTATCTTTATATATTAATATTTTAACAAATAAAATGGAATATTATTCTCAAAAAGCATATATTGATGAATTAACATCTATACAAAATAGAAATTTTCTTGAAGAAAAAGCAAAAGAAATTACACTTAAAACTAAATTAACAAAAGATCCTCTTGGTATTATATTGTTTGATTTGGATAACTTTAAACAAATAAATGATACTTATGGTCATGATATAGGTGATTTAGTTTTAAGAGAAGTTGCACAAACAATAAAAAAACATTTAAGAAAAGAAGATTTTTTTATAAGATATGGAGGAGAAGAATTTTTGATTTTATTGCATAATACACATTTTAAAAACACAATAAAAATTGCAGAAAAAATAAGAAAATCAGTTGAAAATCTAAAAATACAAACACCTAAGAAAATTTTAAATGTAACTATAAGTGTTGGAGTTAGTGAATTTTTAGCCAAAGACAACGATATATTTGATGCAATAAAAAGAGCGGATAAAAAACTTTATGAAGCAAAAACAAACGGAAAAAATAAAATAATTTATTAAGGAGAAAAATGAAAAAGGCATTTGGGCTTTGGAGCGCTGTATTTATAGGCATAGGCGCAATGGTAGGAGCAGGTATTTTTATTGTTATAGGTCAAGCCGGAAGTATAGCAGGTAATATTGTTTGGCTCTCTTTTATATTTGGAGGCATTATTGCACTTCTTAGTGGATATTCTCTTGCAAAATTAGCTCTTGCATATCCTTCAAGGGGCGGAATTATAGAATATCTTGTTCAGGAATTTGGAATAAATATATTTTCAGGAGGTATGGGAGTTTTATTTTACTTTTCTCAATTAATTGCTCTTGCAGCTGTTGCAAAAAGTTTTGGTGCATATTCTAGTGAACTTTTTTTTAATAAAGAAAGCATTTTTTTAACAAATGTTTTTGGTATAGGTATTATTCTATTATTTATGATTATTAATTTATTAGGGGCATATTTTGTAGCAAAAGCAGAAAATATTATTGTTATCTTAAAATTAAGTATTTTAATAATTTTTACAATTGCAGCTCTTATTACGATTAATCCTCAATATTTAAGCCTTTCAAAAACTCCTCCGATAGATGGAATGCTTTTTGCAATAGGAATTACCTTTTTTGCTTATCAAGGATTTAGCGTTATAACAAATACAATTGAAGATATGCAAAACCCTCAAAAAAATATTTTAAAAGCAATGTTTTTATCTATTATTTTAGTAGCAATTTTATATATAGCTACAAGTATTGCAGTATTAGGAAATTTATCTCTTAGTGAAGTAATTAAAGCAAAAGATTATGCCTTAGCTCTTGCGGCAAAGCCAATTTTTGGAGAATTTGGATTTAAAATTATGGCAATTGCAGCTCTTATTGCAACTGCAAGTGCTATTAATGCTACATTATACGCGGTTACTCAAATTAGCTATGTTTTAGCAAAAGAAGGAAATTTGCCTGAAATTTATGAATATAATGTCTTTCATTCTAATGAAGGATTAATTATCAGTACCCTTTTAATTATACCTATGATTTTATTTTTTAACTTATCTGAAATTACATCAGCAGCTGCAATTTCTATGCTAATAATTCAAGCTGTTGTTCATATTGGTCATTTAAAAGTTATCAAATATACAAGAGCAAAAAAAATTTTTGTAATTTTTGCTTTTATTTTAATGATTTTAGTTGCTTTATTAACAGGCTTTTATAATTATAAAACCTCTCCAATTGTAATATGGTATTTAATAGGAATATTTATAACAGGATTTTTAGTAGAAATTTTATTAAGAAAAATTAACAAGAGAAAAATTACTCCTCAAAGTTAATCTTCTTTTATCTCTATTGCCTGATACCTGTAAATTGTAGGATGATACATCAAACAATCTCCTGCAAGTCCGGCTTTCATACAAAGATGTGCAAAAAATATGTCAAAATTAGGAAGTTCTTCCCATACAGCCGGTAAAAATGTAGCTTGATGATTACCAAGTTGAAGTATAACACCATCCACCATAGGTCTTATTTTAGTTCTTAAATCGTTTACATCTTCATATTCCACTTTTTCAGGTATTGTAAGGACGCTTACTTCAATTTCCACTTCATTAAACTCTTCCGGTGTAAGAGGAGGAAATCTAGGGTCTTCAAAAGCCGCCGCTTTTGCATTTGCCACCACATCGTCAATCAAAGGACGATACGGCAAAATAGAGCCTATACAGCCTCTAAGATTACTTCCTCTTGGTCTGTTTTTCATTTTTAATGTTACAAAAGTCGCTCTTTTTTCTTCAAGCCAAGGATATTTTTCAATCCATTCGTCTCTATCAATAAGCTTTTTGCCTTCGAACTCTTCTAAAATCGAAAGCCTTGCGAGTTTTGGAAGTATTTTATATTCTTGCATTTTCCCCTCCTTAAACTTTTATATATTATATCATAAAAGCTTAGTAAAGTAAACTCATCTTCTTTTCGGATTTTCCCATCTACTAATCAACCCGTTTACCCATACACCCATCCACCCATTCACCCATCCACTCATCCACTAAGCTCTGCTTTTTCTTCTAACTTATAAAGCCATATAAAAACCTCAACAACCGCATCGTACAGCTTAGGAGGTATCTCTTCTCCCACCTCCACATTCAAAAGCATATCGGCAAGCTCTTCATTTTGAAACAAAGGCACATCAAACTCTTTTGCCTTTTGTATAATCTTTTTTGCAAGCTCTCCTTTGCCTTTTGCTACAACTTTTGGAGCCATTTCTTCATAAGCTTTATATTTAAGCGCCACTGCCTTAGTATTTGTGAATTTTTTCATATACAGGTCCTTTTTTTGTAAGTGTGGATTTGTAAAGATAAACTTCAATAGGTATTTCAAAATTTATATTTTCCCACTTTTTAAGTGCCTCTTTATACCCGTCTTTAAGCTCTTTAATCCTGCAAAGTGTAATATGGGGTACAAAAGGTTTGTCATTTTGTAAACCGAATTTTTCATTTATCTGTTTATTGATACCATCATCCGCATCCGCTTTTAAATACAAAATTTTATTCCCAAACATTCCTATTCCGTTTATTTTTAATTTGGAACTTGGAATTTTCAGTTCAGCAGCTTTGTATTTTTCCGGATTGTCTTCACCTATAAATTTATGAGTCAGATGCAAATTCCACCCCTCAACCCATTTTCCTTTTATATATTTTGACAAATCGTTTTTTATCGCCCCGTAAATTGGCAAAGTAACAGGTGTAGCTATAAAAAGTCTCATCGAAAAAACCTTGATATGATATAAAAAAGAGCACTCAAAACAATACTTATAATAATCGATGAAGTTATTGGAAAATAGAAGGTAAAATTATCCTTTTTGATAACAATATCACCCGGCAGGTGAAAAAGGGGGAAATCTTTAAAAAAATAAAGTATCAAACCTATCAAAATAAAAACAACCCCTATAAAAATAAAAATTTTAGCCATAATAAGCCTTTTTATTTTATTATATCAAATTAGTTATAATTTCATTAAAAAAGGATTATAATGCCTATGACAATAACTGAAAAAATTTTTGCCGAACATATTGGTAGAGTTGTTAAACCCGGTGAAATCATTATGTGTGATGTGGACATGACAATCGGTAACGATATTACTACCCCAATTTCTATTAGAGCTTTTAAAGAAAGCGGTGCAAAAAAACTTGCAAAACCGGACAATTTTGCAATAGTACTTGACCATTTTATCCCTCCAAAAGACATAGCTAGTGCAAATCAGGCCAAAATAAACAGAGACTTTGCATACGAACACGACCTTAAAAACTTTTTTGATGAAAAAGATATGGGAATCGAGCATAGATTATTACCTGAAAAAGGTCTTGTAATCCCGGGAGATGTTATTATCGGAGCGGATTCTCACACCTGTACGCATGGGGCACTAGGAGCATTTTCAACAGGTATGGGAAGTACCGATATCGCTTTTTGTATGATAACTGGAAAAAGCTGGTTTAAAATCCCTGAATCAATCAAAGTTATATTTACAGGCCAAAGAAGCGAACACATTTATGGAAAAGATTTGATACTTGAACTTATAAGACAAATAGGAGTTGATGGAGCATTATA
>JALWNI010000068.1 GCA_027083695.1 Nautiliaceae bacterium
AGTTTGCAATTAAAAATTGTAATAATTTAAAAGTTGTTAAATTTAATTATGAATATCATAATAATGTATTGCCTTATATTACTTTTAAAGTAACATTGAAAAATAATTATCCTTATGAAATAACCCAAATTGACGGGAATATATATTTTGATGATAAAGACGGTACAACTATTATAAAACATTATATAAAAAGAAAAATAGATATAAAACCCGGAAAAAGTGTAACAATAAGTGCACAACACATGATTTTAAATGAAATAGAAAAAACAATAAAAGATGAAAAACCTGCTAATTTAAAAGTATATTTTTCTCCAAATATTATAAAATTTAAAAATGCTTCACAACTTCAATGTTTTTAACATTGAAGCTCCTTTTTACTTAAAATTTTTAATTCATTGCAACTAAATCCGGCTTTTAATCTGGCATTGACATTTATATCTTTTTTCTTCCAATCTTTAAAAAAATTATCAACAATTTGGAAATAAGTTTCAATCGGTTCTAAATTTTTTCTTTCACACTCCCACTTAAACCATTTATCCCCTTTTTTTACATGAGGAATTTCTTCTTGTAAAATTATATTAAGAGCTTTTATTACTTCTATTGCAAAAGGATCTTTTGATTTTTTCAGTTTATTTATAATTTTTTCATTTGCGTCAAGTCCGTTTGCCTCATACCATCTTGGGATAATTGCCATACGGCTTAGCAAATCTTGCGTTTTTTTGCTTGCTTCAAATAAAGAGTTATGCACTTCAAAATCTCCGTATTTATATCCCGTTTTTTGTAAAAGCGAATTGATGAGATTAAAATGCCTAATCTCATCTTGGGCAACTTCAAGCCAGTCAAGATAATACTCTTTTGGAAGATTTCTAAACCTGTAACACGCATCAAGTGCCAAATCAATTGCCGAATATTCGATATGTACTATTGCATGAAGAAGTACTGCTTTTTTTTCATTTGTTTCAAACCCTCTTCTTCTTGGAACTTTTGCAGGAGGTACAATTTTGCAAAAAGAGGCATAACTTGGTTTTTCAAAATTTTTTGGCTTTTTATTACTTTTAAAATCAAATTTATCAAAATTTTGCATTAAATCATTAAACATTTCAAATTTTTGTGGTATATTATCGCAGGTAATTATTTTTTCTAAAAACTTATAAAAGTCCATTGACGGCCTTTTTTAAAATTATAGCAAAGGTTTTTTATGCTAATTGATAAATTTGAAAGAACAATTGATTATATAAGGGTTTCTGTTACAAGCAGGTGTAATTTCAGGTGTTTATATTGTATGCCGAATACTCCGTTTGAATGGGAGCCGAGAGAAAATATTTTAAGTTATGAAGAGATGTTTGAATTTTTGCGTCTTGCAATTGATGAAGGGGTTAAAAAAATACGCTTAACCGGAGGCGAGCCGCTTCTTAGAAAAGATTTAGACAGATTTATAAAAATGCTTTATGATTATAAACCTTCGCTTGATTTAGCTCTTACGACAAACGGATATTATTTGCCAGAATATGCAAAAAAATTAAAAGATGCAGGACTTAAAAGGGTAAATATTTCCCTTGATAGTTTGAAGCCCGAAGTTGCAGCAAAAATTGCTCAAAAAGATGTACTAGATAAAGTTTTAAAAGGTATCGATGCGGCTGTTGATGAAGGTCTTGGCGTTAAACTGAATACGGTTGTTATGAGAGGTGTTAACGATAATGAAATAATTGATCTGCTTGAATATGCTAAAAATAAAAATATAACTATCAGATTTATTGAATTTATGGAAAATGAAAGAGCGTATCCGGGTATAAAAAGAGTTGATTCAAAAGAAGTTTTGGATATCATTGCCAAAAAATACTCTTTTGCCGAACTTCCAAAAGACAACAGCGCAAGCAAATATTATGAAACTAATGATGGATACAGATTTGGAATAATAGAGCCTCACAATGAGGATTTTTGTAAAAAATGCAACCGTATAAGACTTACGGCAGAAGGATTTTTGATACCGTGTCTCTTTTTTACCGAAAGCTATAATATAAAAGAAGCCATAAGAAAAGGCGATATACAAAAAGCTTCTGAAATTTTAAGGGATGTGGTAATAAACAAACCTGAAAAAAACGACTGGCAGGATAATGAAGTGAGTGAAAGGGCATTTTGGGAGACAGGAGGGTGAAATGGTGGATGAGTGGATGGGTTGATGAGTGTATGGGTGAATGGGTAGATGAGAGAAGAGGGAGTAGAGAGTAGGAAGAAGGGAGGAGGGATAAGGAATTAGAAAGAAGTGTTGAGTTGTTTTATAACGAGGAGAAGTAATGAGGCTTGAAGAAATTGCTAAAAAAGGAATTTTATTGTGATTAAAAAAGCGGCAAAAGCAATAAAAGAAGCGGATTATGTGATTATTACAGCCGGGGCCGGAATGGGAGTTGACAGCGGACTGCCGGATTTTAGAGGAGATGAAGGGTTTTGGAAGGCTTATCCGATTGCTAAAAAACTGGGACTTAATTTCCAAGCGCTTGCAAATCCTAAATGGTTTGAGATAAATCCTAAGTTAGCCTGGGCGTTTTACGGTCACCGTCTTAACTTATATAGAAATACGACTCCCCACAGAGGGTTTGAAATACTAAAAAACCTGCCTCAGGATAAGTTTGTGTTTACTTCAAATGTTGACGGGCATTTTCAAAAAGCCGGATTTGATAAAAATAAAATTGTGGAAATTCACGGAAGTATCCATTATTTGCAATGCTCCCAGCCTTGCAGTGGCGAAATATGGGAAAATGTGGAAAATATCGAAATAGATATGGAAAAATTCGAAGCGAAAAATTTTCCTTTATGTCCTTATTGCAGAAAAATAGCAAGACCTAATATTTTGATGTTCAGTGATTTTTATTTTATTGAAAAAAGAGTAAATGCTCAGCTTGAAAACCTTAAAAACTGGCTTGATAATATCAAAGGTAAAATTGTCGTTATTGAAATAGGAGCCGGCAAAGCCATACCTACCGTGAGGCATTTTAGCGAAAATATTAGATATAATTATAAATCCACTCTGATACGAATCAACCCAAGAGAAAGTGACGGGGCGGACATTTCAATAAACGATGGAGCGTTAAACGCTCTTAAAAAAATAGAAAAATATTTAAAAGGATATTTATGAGAAAAATAATTTTTAGTACTTTGTTGGTTAGTGGTGTTTTTGCAGCATTTTTACCAAATAAAACATATAATTGTACAACACTTGGATTATCTTTTAAAGATAAAAATCAAACTGTTAATATTCCAAATACCGATAAAACAAAAGAACAATTAAAAAAAGTTCTTAAAAAACTTTATTCAATTTCTATAAAAATAGACGGTAAGAAATTAAATATAAAAGCAGGCAATACAACTGATACAATGCTATATATCAAAAAATTTAAAAAACTTGATGTGTATGCTACAAAAGATCATCAGGTGTTTTTATTTTTGGATTCAAATCATACTCAGGTAGGGCTTAATATTCCTGCTCAAAAAACAATGATTTATTATCAGTGTAAATGAAAATATTTGTCTACGGAAGTTTAAAAAAAGACAAAAAACTGCACGGCTATCTCAAAAATTCCAAATTTTTGGGTGAAGCCGTTACATGTGAGAAATATCCGATGGTACTCTCAAAAAGCGGATGGTATCCATACCTTATAGAAAAAAAAGGTATCGGGAAATATATAAAAGGGGAAGTTTATGATGTTTCTACTAAACTTCTTAAAATTCTAGATAGAGTAGAAGAATCACCTTATTATTATTACCGAAAAAAGGTTTTAATCTGTTTAAATGGTAAAAAAATCAAAGCTTGGGTTTATTTTGTGAGAAAATTTTTGAAATTTAATAAAAAAGATCTTATTGATGAGTTTTAAAATTTTACTTGTAGAAGACGATTTTGATTTAAATGAAACAATTAAAGAATTTTTAGAAAATTTTTATGATATTGATATTGCATTTGATGGGGAAGAAGCATTAAAAAAAGCGTATGAAGAAAAATTTGATTTAATTATTTTAGATGTAAAACTTCCAAAATTAAACGGCTTTGAAGTTGCAAAAGAGATTAGAAAGTTTTCTAAAATTCCTATAATTTTTCTTACATCCCTTGATGGTGAAAAAGATATAGAAAAAGGTTTTTTAAGCGGAGGAGACGATTATATCAGAAAACCTTTTTCACTAAAAGAGCTTAAATTAAGAATCGATGCCGTTTTAAAAAGATTATACGGAGGAAAAACTGTAAAAATCAGGGATTTTGAATTTGACATTGATAATATGGAGCTTAAAAAAGAGGATGAAACAATCCATTTAAAACCGAAAGTCGCTGAGCTTTTGAAATTTTTTATTCAAAATAGGAACAAAGTGTTATGTAAAGAAGAAATTTTTGATTATCTTTATGATTTTAGTGAAGAACCAAATGAAACTTCGCTTAGAACATTTATAAATACTTTAAGAAATATTTTAGGAAAAAAATGTATTGAAACAATTAAGGGAATAGGATATAAATTTGTTTGCTGAAAAAAGAAGTTTAATTTATTTTTTATTAACTTATTTTTTTT
>JALWNI010000069.1 GCA_027083695.1 Nautiliaceae bacterium
ATTATATACTTGCTATATCTTACACAGCTACTTACAAGTATAAATTAAGATAAAAAAATGAAAATTATGAATAAAAAAATTATCAAATCATTCCTTTTTGTTGTTGTTTTATTAGCAGTAACAATGGTTTTTGCTCAAACGCCATCAGCACCAAACAGAACACCACCGCCACCGCCTGGTGTGCCAATTGATGGAGGTTTATTTGCATTAATAGGAGTAGCAGTAGGTTATGGTTTAAAAAAATTGCGAATTAAAAAATAAATTATTGAAGTTGCTGTAGTCTAACAGCATATTTTCCTATAACATCAAATTCTAAATTTACAATATCACCAGCTGAAATATTTTTCAAGTTGGTGTTGTTATGTGTATAAGGTATAATTGCCACACTAAAACTATCTTTTTTTGAATTTATTACAGTTAAACTAATTCCGTTTACTGTAATAGAGCCTTTTTCAATGGTAATATTATTTGTAGAAGAATTGTATTTAAAAGTATAAATCCAACTACCATTTTCATTAGTTTTTCCTGTGCAAATTGCTGTCTGATCAACGTGTCCTTGTACAATATGACCATCTAATCGGTCGCCTAATTTCATCGCTCTTTCTAAATTAATTTCGTCACCAACAACAAGACCATTTAAATTTGTTTTACTTAAAGTTTCTTTTATTGCAGTAACGGTGTAAAATGAATCTTGTTTGTCAATAATAGTTAAACAAACGCCATTATGAGCAACACTCTGGTCTATTTTTAATTCATTTAAAAAAGAACAAGATACGCTAATATCTAAATTTTCATTATTATTTTTTAAATAAACCACTTTTCCTAATTCTTCAATTATTCCTGTAAACATATTGTTAATTTAATTGATTACTTTTGTAATGTCAAAAATATAAAAAATAGAAAGGATAAAATGAAAAAAGCTAATAAAATAAAAGTAGGAATTTCAGTTGGTGATTTAAATGGAATAGGAGTAGAGGTTATTCTTAAAACTTTTTCAGATAATAGAATGTTGGATTTTTGCACACCAATAATTTTTGCTTCATCAAAAGTAATTTCTTTTCACAAAAATAAATTAGGACTAAATATGTCTATTTATGGTATTTCTAATATTACTCAACTTGTAGAACATAAAATTAATCTTTTAAATATTTGGAAAGAAGATATTAAGATAAATTTAGGTGTAGAAGATAAAGAAATTGGGAAATATGCTTTTTTATCCTTAAAAGAAGCAGTTAATGCACTAAAAAATAATGATATTGATGTTTTAGTTACAGCACCAATAAACAAAAATACTATCCAATCAAAAGATTTCCAATTTAAAGGGCATACAGAGTATTTAGAAAGAAAACTCGATGGAAAATCTTTAATGATATTAATGACTGAGGAACTTAGAACAGGGTTAGTAACAGGACATATACCAATTAAAGAGGTTGCAAGTACTATAAATGCAGATTTAATACAAGAAAAAGTTTTAAATATGTATACAAGTTTACAACAAGACTTTAAAATAAACAAACCAAAAATTGCAGTATTAGGTTTAAATCCACATTGCGGAGATCAAGGCGTAATAGGTACAGAAGATGATGAAATAATACGACCACTTATGCATAAACTACAGCAAGAAAAAAAGTTGATTTATGGCCCATATGCCTCGGATAGTTTTTTTGGAACACAAGCATACAAAAAATTTGATGGTGTATTAGCGATGTATCACGATCAAGGATTGGCTCCTTTTAAAGCTTTAAGTTTTGGAAATGGAGTTAATTTCACTGCGGGACTTTCTAAAATAAGAACCTCTCCGGATCATGGTACTGCTTTCGAAATTGCAGGTAAAGGAATAGCAGATGCATCTTCTTTTAAAGAAGCTGTTTTTCAGGCAATTACTATTTTTAAAAATAGAAAAGAATTTATAGAACTAACAAGTGATGTTTTAAAAATTTCTAAATCAAGAGAATTTAAAAATAATAAAAATAAATCTTATAAAAAATAATATATTTTTTTATCTTTGCACGCTCAAACAATAAATTAGATTGATGCGAAGTGATTATTTGATTTCTTTTAAAGGATTAAAACAAGGAAAGCATCATTTTGAATATAAAATTGATAAAAAGTTCTTTGATTCGTTTGCCTATGATGATTATTTGGATAGTAATATCCAAACTGAGGTAGAATTAGTAAAAAAGCCAAATTTAATAGAGATGGTTTTTACTGTTAATGGTGATGTGTTAATTAATTGTGATGTGTCAGGTGAAGAATTTTACCAACCAATACAAGGTGATTTAAAATTAATTGTTAAATTTGGAGAAAAATTTAATAATGATGATGATGTAGTACTAATATTACCGTACCAAAGCCATAGTATAGATGTAGCACAGTATATTTACGAAACAATTATACTTTCTACGCCTGCAAAAAGAATTCATCCTAGTGTTATAGATGGAACTTTAGAATCTGAAGTTTTAAAAAAATTAAAGTATTTAGAACAAAATAAAATAAAAGAAGAACAAATTAACCCATGTTGGGATAAATTAAAAGGATTAATATAATAATTAATAGGATTAATATAATAGATAAAAAATAGTTAGAAATGGCACATCCAAAGAGAAAAATATCAAAACAAAGAAGAAATAAAAGAAGAACACATTATAAAGCAAAAGCTTCTCAAATTGCTATTGATCCAACTACCGGTGAAGCTCATTTATCACATAGAGCACATTGGTTTGAAGGTAAATTATATTACCGAGGACAAGTAGTTATTGATGCTGTTGAAGATGAAGAAGAAGTTGCTTAATTTGTAATTACAAACAACATTCAAAAACCCTCATTTTGAGGGTTTTTCGTTTTTTTATAAAAAAACAATAAAAAAAATGATAAAAATTAGGCTTTTTATCATTTTTTTTTTATTTTTTTTAAAAAATTATTTTAAAATTTATTTAAATTTAACTATTTGTTAACAAAAATTTATGAAAAAATTTATCAAAATAATATTTAGTATATTTTTAATCATAGCTTTAAATAGCCAAAGTTTTATTTGATTAGTAAATGCAAAAGATAATACTCCTAGTTATACACACTACAGGAGTGTAGATAAAAATACTTTTAATGAGTATAGATATAAAATTACTCAGGCTTTTATGGATATTGTTTCAAATTGGAAAGTAAATAATAATTTACCAAAAGATAAATTACTAAAAATAAAATCTTTAGCAGAAAAATCTTATAATTATCTTCCAAGTTGAGATTTAACTAATTTAAATTATTTTAATAATTTAAAAATAGCAATAGATAAGGCTTTAAAATATCCAGAATCTGATGCTGCTTATATTGGTTTAATAAGAGCAATAGGAAATTATCTAGATAAATCAAATATAAAAGAAATTACTTGAAAAGTTATAGCTATTCCAAAAGAAGGAAATGCTCCACTTAATGTTACTTTAAGAGCAAAAGTTAAAGATCCTAGTTGAACAATTATTCCAAAATATAATTATGAATGGTGGATGAATGTTGCTTGAAGAAAAGTAAATATTTGAACAGGGCCATCAATTAATTATACTTTTAAAGAGGAATGAACATATACAGTATTTGTAGATGTAAAAAGTGCTCATAAAAATGCTAATTGATATACAGATGTAATTCCTTTTAGAGGAAAAGTTGAAATTAATGTAAAAGAAAAAATAGCTAGTCTTATCATAAAAGTAAATTCTCAAATAGTATGAGAAAGAGATGAAGTTAGATTTACTCCTAGTCAAGCAAAATATTGATTATTATTTGATGCTACAAGTTCTATTCCAACTTGATGAGCAAAATTTATAAAAACTAGTTGGGATTTTGGAAATTGAGAAAAAAGAGTTTATAATAAAGCTCCAAAAGTAGAAAGAGTAGTTTATAATAAAGAATGAGATTATGAAGTTAAATTAGAATTAACAACTAATCTTGGGAAAAAAATTACAAAAACTTTTACAGTATCAGTTCATGAACCAATTGCAACAATAGAAGTAAATCCAAAAGAATGATTTTTATGAGATAAATTTACTTTTAGGGCAAAAAATGCAGTAAATGATGATAATTTAACTTATACTTGGCAAATAGTAGATATAGTAAATGATAAAGTTATATTACAAAAACAAGCAAAACTATTTACTTATTATTTTAAAAAGAAAGGTCATTATAATGTTAGACTTGAAGTTTCTTGAGTAGATAGCTGAAAAACAAGTATTGATACTAAAAATATCTATATTAATTCTAGAGCACCAGTAGCTGAGTTTAAATATTCTATTCCTGAATTAAATAAACCAAATAGAGTATTTTTAGATGCAACTGATAGTTATGATCCAGATTATACTGATACTTGAAAATTAAAATATTCTTGGGAAATAGATGGACAAAAAGTTAATTTAGAAGAACCAAATGCAAATTGAAGTAATTGATATTATACTTTTTCTAGTATTTGAGATCATGAGGTTGTATTAAGGGTTGAAGATCCTGATGGTATAGAAGGG
>JALWNI010000070.1 GCA_027083695.1 Nautiliaceae bacterium
ATATTTTCAATCAAAACATATGTAAATAAAAAAAATAAAAAAGAAAACAATATATCAAAAATAAAAAATTTAAACATAAGACCCCTTCTTACATACCTTTGAGTTTTAATACAGATTTTTTAATATCATTTTGTCTCATAAAATATTCACCGATTAAAAAAGCATCTACACCGTTTTTGTTTAGTTTTTTTACTGTTTCAAAATCTTTAATTCCACTCTCTGCCACTATTATACAACTTTCAGGTAATTTGTCAATTAGTTTCTCACTTAAATCCATATGCATCTCAAATGTTTTTAAATCTCTATGGTTAAAACCTATAATTTCAGCACCCACTTCAAGAGCTTTATTTAAATCATTTTCATCATGAATCTCAAACAACACTTCCATTCCTATATTTTTAGCAAATATATATAATTTTTTAAGTTCATTTAATTCAAGTGCTTTTGCAATTAATAAAATAAAATCGGCTCCCGCTGCATATGCTTCTGCAATTTGATATTCATCTATTATAAAATCCTTCCTAAGTAATGGAATTTTACTAAATTTACTTATTTCTTTTAAATACTCTATTGAACCCTGAAAAAAATGTGGTTCTGTTAATATACTCATAGCATCTGCAACTTCATTGTAAATTTTTGCAATTTCATATGGATTAAAATCTTTTTTTATAACTCCTTTACTTGGAGATGCTTTTTTTATTTCCGCGATTATTCTATAAGGATTATCATTTGTAGATTTAAGAGCGTTTTTAACATTTCTAAAATTTCTTTGTGTTTTTAGAAATTTATTAAAATCATCTTTGTTTTTTCTTTTTTCCAAATCTTTTTTTGTTTGACTTATTATGTTTTCTAATATCATCTAAACACCTTTTTATAAGTTTTTTATGATATAAAATTATTTCATCATTAGTTTTAATGAATTTAATTATATCCCAAGCAATTTTACATTTTTTAAGTTTGTAATAGCCCCAAGCAAGAGAATCAATATATTCAATATTATTAGGCTGTAATTCAAGAGCTTTTTGAACATATTTAATACCTTCTTTTGGATTTATGTTTTGATTTATTAAAACATAACCCAAAAAATTATAAACAAAAGGAGTTTTTAGTGTTTTTGAAATAAATTTGAGTTTTTTTACAACCTCTTTTGCTGTTTTTTTACTTTTATCTGCTTTATATATGTAAATAGTATATTTAAGCAAATATTTTATATTACCTGTTTTTATATATAAATTCATTGCAACAAGTGCTGCTTTATTATAGTTACCCATATCATCATATATATACATTAAATATTCTTCATCTAAATGATATTTTTTAACCAATTTAATTGCTTTTTTATATTTACCTTCATTCATATAATAATCTAATGCCAATAAATAAAATTTTTTATTAAATTGACCCATTTTTTCATAAATTCGAGCCAATCTATCATAATCATATAATTCTTTATATATTTGAGCAAGTTTTAAACATACATCATAATCACAACCATACTCTTTTAAATATGTATTTAAATAAGCAATAGCTTCGTTATAATTTTTATTTTTAATTAAAATATCTACAAGATTTAAAAGATTTTTTTTGTTTGGGTTTAAAGCATAATTACTTTTTGCATATTCAAGAGCTTGTAAAAATTTTCCTTCTTTAATAAGAATATAACTCATCATAGTATAAAAGAATTCATTTTTTTTATTAAATTTTGATAAAAGTTCTTGTTTTGCTTCCTTTAACTTATTTTCTTCTAAAAGAGCAAAAATTTTAATTTTAAAGATTTCATCATTCCACTCTTTTTTTAAAAAATTATCTGCTTCTTTAATCACTTCATTATATTTTTGTAATGCAAACAAATCATCCAAATATTTTTTAAAATAAATACTTTTATTTGTTTTTTTATATAAAAAAAGATAAATTTTAGCTGCTTGTTTATAATCTCCATAATCATCATTTACAAGAGCTTTTATTATATATTCATCTTCTTGTGGAAAAGATTTAACTCCAATTTGAGGGTGTTTAACACTGCACCCAATTATAAAAAATACACATGCCAATAATAAATATCTCTTTTTCATTTTTCATTTCCTAAAATTATTCCTGGACATTCATTTATAAGTTCATTAATATTATTTTTAAAATAATCCCAAAAAGGAAAAGTTCTGCATTGGTTCGGTCTTACAGGATATATTGTACATCCATTTTTAAAAAAAATACAAGCATATCCATTCTTATATTTTTTTTCTTTTAAAGAATATTTATATCCCACTTTTATAAGATATAACTTTTTAAATTTTTCAATGTCTATTTTTAAAAATTCTGCTATTTTTTCTATTTCTTTTGATGTAACCCATATATATCCACTCTCTCCTATGCAACAATTTCCTTCACACTCCATGCATGCATCAGCATTAAATTTATAAGGAAAACCTTCTTTTTTAATTATTTTCATATTTTTATACTCTCCGTATTTGCTTTTTTATAAATATTTTCAGCTTCATCGGAATAATCATCTCCCTCAAAACCTATCAAAGGAGGGTGTATTTTTATTGTCGATTTAGCATGCCTTTTCGCCCTTACAAGAACAAGAGTGGCATTTTTATTTATCCTTGGATAAAAAAATCTTAAATCTATGATTTTTAACGGTTTTGGTAATTTCAAAATTATATCGTCAATTCTTTTTGCATCATAACAAAAAATTAATTCACCTCTTTCTTTAAGAGATATATTTACTTTATTGAAAAATTTATCCATCGGCAAAAATTCTTCATATCTTGCAATACGTTTAATTTCATTATCGCTTTTTAATGTTCCTTGATAAAAAGGAGGATTTGAAATAATAAAATCAAATTTTTCATTAAAATTATACTCTAAAAAATCTCCAAAAATAACTTTTGTTTTTAAATTATTAATTTTTGAATTCTCTTCGATAAAATCATACATTATTTTTTGCTTTTCAATTATTGTTAAATTTATTTTAGGAAAATCTCTTTTTATGAGAAGTCCCAAAACACCACATCCTCCACCTACTTCCAATACATCACCTTTTATATTAAAACGGCTTATAAAATCATACAAAAACATTGTATCGGAATTGTAACAATATCCATCTTTTGGTTGTTTAAGTTTCATACCTCTCCTTAATTTTAATGATATAATTTTATCAAAAAGGAATTAAATGATTATTATTCCAGCAAGACTTTCATCAAGCAGACTCCCAAATAAAGTTTTAGCACAAATTAATAACATCCCGATGATTATACATTGTGCAAATGTAGCAAAACAGATTGATGATGTTTTAATAGCTGCCGATTCACAAGAAGTAATTGATATTTGCAAAAAATATGGATTCAATGCTGTAATGACAGATAAAAACCATCAAAGCGGAAGCGACAGAATCAAAGAAGCGGCTGATATAATAGGACTCAAAGAAAATGATATTGTTATAAATATGCAAGGAGATGAGCCTTTTTTAGAGCCTGAAATTTTAGAAGCCGTAAAAAAAGAACTAAAAAATCTAAATAGAGATTTTAAAATGATAAGCTGTTATAAAGAAATAAATGAACTAGAAGCAGAAGATCCTAATTTAGTAAAAGTTGTAATTGATAAAGATTCTAATGCACTATATTTTTCAAGAAGCAAAATTCCCTATAACAGAGACAACCAATCTCATACATATAAAGGACATATTGGGATTTACGGTTTTACAAAAAAAACTCTCGATACTTTTGTAAATCTTAAAGGTCATCTTGAACATATTGAAAAACTTGAACAACTAAGAGTAATAGAAAATGGATACAAAATAAAAATGATTAAAGTCCACACTAAAAGTTTTGGAATAGATACAAAAGAAGATTTAGAAAAGGCAAGAGAATATGCAAAAAGTCGCAATTAGTATAGGAGATTTAAACGGCATAGGGCTTGAAATAGCACTAAAAGCCCATGATACAATTAAACAATGGGTAAAACCCATTTATTGTATAAATAAAAAAATGCTTGAAAAAGGAACAAAGCTTTTAAATTACAAAATACCTGATGATTTTGAAATTGCAGAAGTTGAAGGAAACTTTGAAATAAAACCGGGAACTATTGATGCAAATTCGGGAGAGTATTCATACAAATCTTTCATTAAGGCAATAGAACTTGCAAAAGATAAAAAAACAGACGCGATTTCAACTCTTCCTATAAACAAAGAAGCTTGGAATAAAGCTGGAATAAAATATAAAGGCCATACCGAAGTTTTAAGGGATATTTTCAAAAAAAATGCAATAATGATGCTTGGATGTGAAGATTTATATGTTGCTCTTTTTACAGAACATATTCCTTTAAAAGAAGTGTCAAAAAAAGTAAAAAAAGATACTTTAATTCAATTTTTTATCGATTTTTATAAATCAACACATTTTGAAAAAATCGGGGTTTTAGGTCTTAATCCTCATGCAGGCGATGGAGGAGTTTTAGGTGATGAAGAGATAAAAGAGATAATACCTGCAATAATAAAAACAAATGAAATATTAGACAAAGAAATATTTTATGGTCCACTTGTACCGGATATAGCATTTACTTCCAAAAAAGGAAAATATATAGCAATGTATCATGACCAAGGACTTGCACCCTTAAAAGCTTTGTATTTTGAAAAGAGTATAAATGTCTCATTAAATCTTCCAATTTTAAGAACCTCAGTAGATCATGGAACTGCATTTGATATAGCTTATAAAGGAATTGCTAAAACTCTAAGCTATGAAAATGCGATAAAATATATCTTATTACATAAAAATTGATTTAAATCAATTTTTTTCAGTCTCTTTTTGATATACTTAAAATAAAAAGGAGTTTTTATGAACTATCCAAAAATTATCAAAAAAGAGCATGAAAGTTTTATAAAATTTATATATGCAAGTATAATGGTAAAAGAAGCAGATGTTAAGCATAAATTAAATGATATCGCACTTTTTAAATACAGACATATGATTTGGGCAATGCAAGATGCTGTAAAAGAGGGTGTGAAATTTAATATGGATTTTGATTATGAAGAGATATTAAAAATAAAAGTAAATACAGAAGATGAATTGATAGAAGTTTTAAAAGAGGATTTAAATCAAAATATTGCTCTTTATGAAGGTGTTGATAATCCTACAATCAATAGATTCAGAAGCGATGATAAGTTTTTCTTAGAAGAGATGAATTTTTTTGATGTAGAAGGAGAAATTACAGCATTTAATGAAAATAAAACATTAAAAGGTATTGATCTTGATGAAACATCCAAAAGCGCTCTTGTATTTTTTTTAATGGAAGAGACATTTAAAGAATATGAATTAATTACAATTTATAGTTTTCTAAAAGTACATAGTAATATTGCAATTGCCAACTCGGCTTTTACAGATTTAGCATATGATTCAATATATCATCTTAAAAGATTTGCAAGTTTAGCCGCTGAAATGGGAATACTCACTTTACCTAGACAAATACCTCATGACAAATACGAAAACATTGGTATAGTGGAATTTTTGAAAGAAAACATTGAAGAAGAACTTGATGCAGAAAAACAATGTTTAATTTTAGCTGAAAAGATAGGCGATAAATATTTAAAAGATTTTCTATTATTTATCTCTCGTCAAGAAGTATATCACGGAGAATTACTTCAAAGAGCTTTAAATTCTATAAACTCTTAATTTTTCTTTTTTTAATATTTATAAATAAAAAAAGAGATTAAGAAGTATATTTGGATAATACTTCTTCTGCCTCTTGATAACCTAATTCAAAAGCTTTTTTATTAATTTCAACAGCTTTTGAAGGAACTGTTTTTATCATAGCTTCATATACTAATTCTTTATCAATGTTATTCATTCTTGTAGCAATCGCAAGTGCAACCACTGATTGTGTAATTACATTTCCAACTTTTTCCTTAGCAATGGTAATTACTTCAATTGGAAACATTTTCCATCTTGCTTTATCATCGTCACTTGGATAAACAAGATTTGGTTCATAAACAATAATTCCACCTTCTTTCACTCCATCTTTAAATAATTGATATGATTTATCAGCAACACTTAACATAAAATCAATTTCACCATCAACAGCATAAGGATAAAGAATAGGCTCATCATCCAAAATAATATCAACTTTTGTAGGACCACCTCTAACCTGTGATGTATAAGTACCAACTTGTATTCCGTATTTCCCAGCACTTACATATGCTCTTGCCAAAATTTCACCGGCAAGAAGGACACCTTGTCCTCCAACTCCTGTAAATCTTAATTGTTTTCTCATTATTTACCCCTTACTCTCTCAATAAGTTTGTAATATTCTTCACAATATTCTGGTTCTTCTTTGTGATATAAAACACCTCTTGGGAATTTACCTTGTTTTTTAAGCTCATATCTCTCTTCATCACTTAATTTATCCCATTTAGCCTTTGGAATAAGATTACCTTCTATCCAATCCATATTTTGTTTAGCCTGTGCAAGTTTGTTTTTTCTACCAAAGTTAACATGGCAGTTAGAATGAATATCGAAGAAACTAAATCCTTTATGCTGAAAACCTTTTACAAAAAGTCTTTCTAGTTTTTGAGCTTCTGCTACTGATTCTCTTCCTATAAATGTTGCACCAGCACCTTTTGCTAGTTCAGCTGGATCAAAAGTAGGATCAATATTTCCATATTGAGTTGTAACAGACCAAGCACCTTTTGGAGTAGTAGGTGATACTTGCGAATTAGTAAGACCATAAATAAAGTTATTAATTAATACAAAATTTAAATCAATGTTTCTTCTACATCCGTGAATTGTATGATTTCCTCCAATAGCAAGTCCATCACCATCACCAGCTACTACAATTACATGTTTATCAGGATTTGCTAACTTAACACCAGTGGCATATGCAACAGTTCTACCATGTGTGGTATGTACTGTATTAGCATCGATATAACTTGAAAATCTTCCCGAACATCCAATTCCAGAAACTATACAAATATCATTTTTATCCCATCCGAGTTTAGCAAAAGCTCTTATCATTGCTTTCATAATAATACCATCACCACATCCCCAACACCAAAGTGTTGGCATTTTTTCAGTTCTTAAATAATAATCATAATTAAATGCCATTTTCGCTCCTTACACCATTTCTTTTATTTTAGCTTTAATTTCAGCTGGACTTATAGGTCTTCCATTTGCTTTGAATAGAGTTTCGAACTCATTTGCTTTTTTACCACTTGCTCTTTGGATTTCTTTAAAATATTGACCTTTATTCATTTCAGTTACTAAAATTTTATCAAACTTATTGCAAAGCTCATCTATTTTTTCTTCTGGGGATGGCCATAAAGTAATTGGTCTAAATAACCCTACTTTAATACCTTCTTTTCTTAATTCTCTAATTGCTTCTTTTACTGCAAGGGACACACTTCCATAAGCAATTATCATAATGTCGGCATCATCTAACATAAATTCTTCATAACTTTCAATTTCATCTTTGTGAGCTAAAATTTTATTAAATAGTCTGTCAATTAATTCTTGTGAAAGTTTTGCATCTTCTGTCGGGAATCCTGTCGGTCCGTGATGAAGTCCAGTAATATGATATCTATATCCTTTAAAAAACGGATTTAAAATTGCAGGTTCATCAGCTGGAACATTATATGGCTCATATTTCAAAGGATCGCCTTCATAAACTCTTCTATTTATAATATTTCTCTCAACTTCTTCAATATCTGGTAAAACAGCTTTTCCAACCATATGTCCAAGTGTTTCGTCAAGTAACACAAATACAGGTGTCATAAATCTCTCAGCCAGATTAAATGCTCTAACCGTTTCAGTATAACACTCCTCTAAACTTCCAGCACATAAGGTAATTGATTGATAATCACCATGTGTTGGAGCAAGAGCTTGAAGAATGTCACCTTGTTGAGGTCTTGTTGGAAGTCCTGTACTTGGTCCTCCTCTCATTACATTTGTAATTACTAATGGAACTTCTGCCATAAATGCAAGACCAATTTGTTCTGATTTAAGAGAAATTCCCGGGCCTGATGTATTTGTCATAGATTTAACACCGCTCATACTAGCACCAAGCGCCACAGAAATTCCTGCAATTTCATCTTCCATTTGAATAAAAACTCCTCCTACTTTTGGAAGTAGTTTACTCATTTCATGAGCAACTTCACTTGAAGGTGTAATTGGATATCCTCCAAAAAATTTACAACCTGCATCAATAGCAGCTTTTGCTGCAAGTTGGTTTCCAGTTGATACTACTTCTCTTGGCATTATTTTTCTCCTTTAAGCTTTTTAACTTCATTAAGTTTTTTAAATTTAAATTCATCTCGTTCTGCTACAAAAATACAAAAATCTGGACATTCAAGTTCGCACTCCTTACACCCTATACAGTATTCAGGATGAGAAACTTTTACCATCTGTCCTAAAATATTATGAGGATCAGGTACCATTTCTAAAACACCTGTTGGACAAAAATCAACACATAATTCGCAACTTTTACATTTTGCTTCATCAACCCATACAGGTGTATTTTCAGGTGCTTTTAATTTAAAATCAACATTTAAAGCCATTTAATCTCCTTTTACATTTCTTTACATATATATGATACCTAAATAAACACTGAAAGTTGTTTGTTAAAACACTATTTTGTAGAAATTGTTACAAAAAGTAATAATACAAAAAATATCTTTTAATTTAATTTAAAAAATAAAAAGGGGAGAAAAGATAAGAAGAATTATGCTTTTTCTTTTAAAGCTTTTACAACTGTTGCACCAATATCAGCAGGAGATTCAACAACATATACACCAGCAGCTTTTAGAGCTTCCATTTTTTCCTGAGCAGTTCCTTTACTTCCACTTACAATTGCTCCGGCATGCCCCATTCTTTTTCCTTTTGGTGCAGTTTGACCTGCGATAAAGGCAATTACAGGTTTTGTAATTTTTTCTTTTATAAGTTTTGCCGCTTGAATTTCAAGATCACCACCGATTTCACCAATCATTACAATAGCTTCTGTTTTAGGATCTGCTTCAAACATTGGAAGCAGTTCTTTATAACTTAATCCAATAATTGGGTCCCCACCAATACCAACGGCAGTTGTAATTCCAAGCCCTTCTTTTACTACCTGATTACTTGCTTCATAAGTTAAAGTACCTGATTTTGAAATAAGCCCTACATTTCCTTTTTTAAATATATTACCCGGCATAATTCCGATTTTACATTCTTCTGCCGTAATAATCCCCGGACAGTTTGGTCCAATAGTTTTCATTCCTTTTTTAACAGCATAATGTTTTGCATACATCATATCTCTAACAGGTGCACCTTCTGTAATAATTACAGCTAATTCAATACCGGCATCAGCTGCTTCCATAACAGCATCCGCAACAAAAGCAGGTGGAACAAAAATCATACTTACAGTTGCACCAGTAGCTTTAACAGCTTCGTCAACTGTATTAAATACAGGCTTTCCAAGATGTGTCATACCACCTTTATTCGGTGTCACACCACCTACTATTTGAGTTCCATAATCCATACATTGCTGAGCATGAAATGTACCTTCTTTACCTGTAAAACCTTGAACAATAACTTTTGTATCTTTATTTACCAAAATACTCATTATAACTCTCCTTTCGCAGCAGCAACAGCTTTTTTAGCACCATCTTTTAAATCATCAGCTGGAATAATATTCTTAATATTTGCATTTCTAAGTATTTCAGCCGCTTCAATAGCATTTGTTCCATCAAGTCTAACAATGACAGGAACGTTTACTTCTACTTTTTTGGTAGCTTCTAAAATACCATTTGCTACTCTGTCACATCTAACAATTCCGCCAAAAATATTTACAAAAATACTTTTTACATTAGGATCACTTAAAATAATTTCAAACCCTTTTGCTACTGTATCAGGATTTGCTCC
The DNA here is from genome assembly GCA_027083695.1 of Nautiliaceae bacterium. Lineage (GTDB taxonomy): Bacteria > Campylobacterota > Campylobacteria > Campylobacterales > Nautiliaceae > JALTBU01. The sequence goes on from JALWNI010000070.1 coordinate 9,882, forward strand.
ACCACCTACATCAAGGAAGTTTGCAGGCTCACCACCTTCATATTTAATAATATCCATTGTAGCCATAGCAAGACCGGCACCATTAACCATACACCCAACATTACCATCAAGTTTAATATAACTTAATCCGTATTTTTTTGCTTCGATTTCTGTTGGTTCTTCTTCATCTAAATCTCTCATATCTGCAATATCAGGATGTCTATAAAGAGCGTTGTCATCAAATCCCATCTTTGCATCAAGTGCTATAAATTTACCTTCCCCGGTTTTGATAAGAGGATTGATTTCAATAAGTTCCGCATCATTATCCATATATACATTATAAAGTGCACTTGCAAATTTAATAAACTCTTTTTGTTCGTCTTTTCCAAGTCCAAGTCCAAATGCTAATTTTCTTGCATGAAATGGTTGAAAACCGATAGCAGGGTCAATTGCAACTTTTATAATTTTTTCAGGAGTTTTAGCCGCTACTTCTTCAATTTCCATACCACCCTCAGTAGAAGCCATCATTACAGGCATTTCAAGAGCTCTATCAAGTACCATTCCAAGATAATACTCAGCTTTGATATCTGCACCTTCTTCAATGTATACTTTTTTTACAACTTTACCCTCAGGTCCGGTTTGATGAGTTACAAGAGTCATTCCTAACATTTCTTCTGCAATTTTTTCAACTTCATCAAGTGATTTTGCAAGTTTTACTCCACCAGCTTTTCCTCTACCACCTGCATGTATCTGAGCTTTTACAACCCATAAATCTCCTCCGAGTTTTTCTGCAACTTTTCTTGCTTCCGGCCCAGAAAAAGCCACTCCCCCTCTTGGAGTAGGGACACCATATTTTCTAAAAATTTCTTTTGCTTGATATTCATGTATATTCATCTACACTCCTTTATTTAAACTCAATGAAAATATTATATCACAGTTAGTTTCAAAAAGTTACAATTTTTTATTAAGCTGAAATTAACTGTAAAATTAAGTAACAGAAGAGATTATTTCCCTTCCCATTTTTTTCTACCTTCTTCATACAAATCATTTCCATATACATCATTAACTACAACGACTGGAAAATTTTCTACTTCTAGCCTTCTTATAGCCTCCGGTCCTAGCTCAGGATAAGCTATAACTTCTGCTTTTTTAATCGCTTTGGCTATAAGTGCCGCAGCTCCTCCTACTGCTCCAAAATAGACTGCTTTATGTTTTTTACAAGCTTCTCTTACAGCTTGATTTCTTTTTCCTTTTCCAATCATACCTTTTAAACCTTTTTCTATAAGGATTGGAGCATAAGGATCCATTCTATAACTTGTTGTAGGACCAGCACTGCCTATTACTTCTCCCGGTTTTGGAGGAGTAGGTCCAACATAATAAATGACAGCACCCTGTAAATCAAAAGGTAACTCTTTTCCTTCATTAATCAAATCAACAAGTCTTTTGTGTGCAGCATCTCTTGCAGTATATAAAACACCATTTAAATAGACTATATCACCGGCTTTTAGTTTGCTTACATCTTCATCGCTTAAAGGCGTAGTAAGTGTATATTCTGCCATTTTCAATCCTTTAAATTGTAATATGTGAATGTCTAGAACTGTGACATTGAATATTCACAGCTACTGGAAGTGATGCAATATGACACATTCTGCCAGGCTGAAATGTTTCAATATGAACTGCTAAAACAGTTTCAGTTCCACCCATTCCCATTGCACCTATTCCAAGTTTATTTAATTCATCTTTTAATTCTTTTTCAAGTTCATTAAGTTCTGGATCTGGATTTTCAGTACCAATATCTCTAAATAGTGCATGTTTGCTCATAACAGCCGCATAATCAAAACTTCCTCCAATTCCGACACCAACTACAAGTGGTGGACATGGATTTGGACCAGCGTCGCTAACAACTTTTTTAACAAATTCTTTTATTCCTTCTTTGCCAGCAGCAGGTGCTAAAACTGTTGCACGAGATACATTTTCACTCCCACCGCCTTTTGCAGCGTATTCTATTTCAATTTTATCTCCCGGTACAATATCAAAATAAATAACAGGTGGAAGATTATAACCAACTTTATCTTTAAGATTCGCTCTTGTAAAACAATCGCATGTACTTGCTCTTAGATATCCTTCTTTATAACCTTTTTCTGTACCTTCAAAAATAGCATCTTTAAGTGTACCGCCTTCTACTTTTACATCTTCACCTACTTTTACAAAATAAATTGCAAGTCCAGTATCTTGACAAAGAGGTTTCCATTCATTTTCAGCTATTTTTGCATTATCTAAAATTTGTTTTAAAACAGCTTTACTCACTTCGCTTTTTTCATTTTCATATGCTTCTTCCAATGCCTTTTTCATATCAGGAGAGAGATGAGTTGTTGAATAAATTATCATATCCCTTATAGATTTTACAATATCTTCATATTTTACTATTCTCATTTTACATCCTTTAAAAAATCTTTTTCAAGAACATCTATCATTGATTTAACAGCCTCCGTTGATTTTCTAAACTGTTCTCTTTCACAAGGGTCAAGTGTAACTTCAATTACTTTTTCAGCACCATTTGCTCCAAGCATAACAGGTACACCATTTACTACATTATTTACACCATATTCACCTTCAAGCAGAACAGCACAAGGAAATATCTGTTTTGAATCTTTAAGAATTGCTTCAACCATAATAGCAGTTGATTTTCCAGGAGCAAAATAAGCACTTCCGGTTTTTAAATATCCTACTATTTCAGCACCGGCATGTCTGGTTCTTTCAACAATTTCTTCAATTTCCTTTTGTGACAATAAATCACTTAATGGAACTCCTGCAACTGTTGAATATCTAGGAAGAGGAACCATAAAATCACCATGACCTCCTATTACACTAGCTCTAATTTGTCCAGCACCATAACCTAATTTTTCATAAATAAAATAAGCCATTCTAGCACTGTCTAATATTCCAGCCATTCCTACAACTTGGCGCCTAGGAAAACCTCCTATTTTTAAAGCTACATATGTCATTGCATCCAGAGGATTTGATACTGTTATAATTATTGCATCAGGTGCGTATGCTTTTACATTAGCAATAACATCTTTCATAATCTCGGCATTCTTTATAAGCAAATCTTCTCTTGTCATTCCGGGTTTTCTTGGAAAACCGGCTGTTATAACAACAACTTTTGAATTTTTAATATCTTCATAACTCTCAGCAGCTCTTACAATGGAATGGCTTCTCACTGCACTTGCTGCATGACTCATATCAAGAGCTTTACCTTTTGCTCTGTCAGTATCTCTATCCACAAGAATTATTTCATGAGCAAGCCCTTGCATTGCAAGAGAATATCCAACTATACTACCAACATTACCTGCACCTATTATTGAAACTTTATTTGACATTTTTATCCTTTAATAAAAAAATAATCCCGAAAAAAAGGGATTATCCTCTTAAAGCATCAATAATTTTATTGAAAGTCTCACTAGGTCTCATATATTTTTCTACAAGTACTTCATCAGGATGATAATATCCTTTAATATCAGCAGGTTGACCTTCAACAGCTTTTATTTCTTCAAGAATTTTTTGTTCATTCTCTTTTAATTCTTTTGCAACAGGTTTGAATTTTTCTTCAAGTTCTACATCACCACTATTTGCAAGCTCTTCTGCCCAATATCTTGCTAAATAATAATGGCTTCCTCTGTTATCAAGCTCCCCTACTTTTCTTTTTGGAGTTTTATCATTTTCAAGATATTTACTTACTGCCCTGCTTAAAGCATCCGCAATTATTTCAACTTTTTCGTTTCCACCTTGTTTTCTTGCAAGTTTAAGAGATTCAACAGTTGCTAAAAATTCTCCTAAACTATCCCATCTTAAATGATTTTCTTTTAAGAATTGCTCAACATGTTTTGGTGCACTTCCACCAGCACCTGTTTCGTAAAGTCCACCACCTGCAAGTAATGGAACAATTGATAATGTTCTTGCACTTGTTCCAACTTCGATAATAGGGAAAAGGTCTGTTAAATAATCCCTTAAAATATTTCCTGTTACAGAAATAGTATTTTCTCCTGCTCTAAATCTTTTTACAGTATATTTCATTGCTTGTTCAGGAGCCATAATATGATATTCAACATCGCTTAAATCATATTTTGGTAACTCTTCTAATATTTTTTTGATTAAGTTTGCATCATGAGCTCTGTTACTGTCAAGCCAGAATACAATCGGATATCCGCTATCTTTTGCTCTATTTATAGCTAATTTAATCCAATCTTTTGCCGCATCATCTTTTACTTGATATGCTCTGTAAATGTCTCCCGCTTCAAGTTCATGGCTCATTACAACATTTCCATCTTCATCGATAACTTTAATAAATCCATCTTTTTCAGGGAAGAATGTTTTATCATGACTTCCATATTCTTCTGCTTTTTTAGCCATAAGACCTACATTTTGAACAGTACCAACTTTTGTTGGATCAAATTGTCCGTGTTTTACTAAATCTGCCACAATTTCTTTATACATTCTTGCATATGTTCTATCTGGAACTACTATTTCACAATCTTCTGTTTCACCATCTGGCCCCCACCCTTGAAGTCCGTTTTTAATAACAGCAGGAATTGATGCGTCAATAATAACATCATTTGGTTTATGAAGATTTGTAACTCCTTTATCACTATCAACCATATATAGTCTTGGATTTTTAGCGTAAATTTCTTTTAAAGTTTCTTTAATAGCTTGTTGTTTATCTTCTGGAAGTCTATCAAGTTTAGCTTCTAAATCAGATAATCCGTTATTTGGATTAAATCCAATTTCTTTAAGTTCTTTTCCAAATTTTTCAAATAACTCTTTATAATAAACTCTAATAGCATCCCCAAACATTACAGGGTCACTAACTTTCATCATTGTAGCTTTTAAGTGAAGTGAGAATAGAATGTCTTTCTCTTTTGCTTCTTCAATTGCTTTTTCGTAAAAGTTTCTTAAAGATTTCCTATTTAAAAAACTAGCACTTAAAATTTCATCTTTTTCAAGAGGAAGTTCTTTTAATACTTTTTTATTACCTTCATAATCTTCAAATACAAAAGTAACTGTTTGAGCTTTTGGAGAAATATAACTTTGTTCGTTTTGATAAAAATCTTTTTCATTCATATGATTTACATAAGATTTACATCCTTCTTTTACATCTCTCATTCTGTGAGGATGCGCTTTTGCATAATCTTTTACAGGTTTTGCAAGTCTTCTATCAGAATTCCCTTGTCTTAAAACTGGATTAACATTCGAACCGATACATTTTGAATATTTAAGTTTAATTTTTTCTTCCTCTGCATTTTTTGGTTCTTCTGGATAATCTGGCAGTGGATAACCTTGTTCTTGAAGTTCTTTAACTGCATTTTTAAGCTGTACAACTGATGCTGAAATATTTGGCAACTTAATAACATTTGCTTCTGGTTTATTTACAAGCTCTCCTAAATAAGCTAATTCATCTGACTGTCTTAAATTTTCAGGTAACATATCTGAAAATTCCGCAATAATTCTTCCTGCAAGAGAAATATCTCTAAGTTCCCAGTTAATATCTGCATCTTTTGTGAATGCTTCCATTATTGGTAATAAGCTGAATGTAGCAAGATATGGTGCTTCGTCAATTTTAGTCCAAACAATTGTTGGTTTCATAAACTCTCCTTTTTTTGTTTAATTTTAACAGCTTTTATACAATTTGTAACATTTTATATAATTTAAAGAATTTTCATGTTACTTAATGTAACGACATTTTCTTATATTTTTTAAATGTTCATTATAAGTCGCTGAAAATAACTGATGTTTACCACATTTAACAAAATATAAATAATTAACTTTGGCCGGAAATATTGCTGCGATAATTGCATCCAAACTCACAACACATATTGGTTTTTTTGGAAGACCATAATATTTATAAGTATTATAAAAACTATTATCTTCTTTTATTCTTTGGGGGGTTATTGGCGTATGAGAATAACTTCCGTAATTTAAACTGCCATCCATTTGTAGTTTCATATGTTTTTTTAATCGATTATGAATAACCGCAGATATTAATTTCATCTCTTTTTTATTTGCTGCCTCTTTTTGAATAATGGAAGCAATAATCAAATATTTTTTATATGTTTTATAATTCCAAACTCCAAAAAATTTTTTAGCAATAGTTTTATGCCATTTTAATGATTTTTTATATAAATATTTACAAACTTCTTCTCTTTTCATACCAATTGGAAGTTTGTAAGTATCAGGTTTAATAAATCCTTCATCTATATTACAGTAAAAATTTTTTATTTTAAGTTTTCTCCCAATTAATTTGTAAATAAAATAATTCGTTTCACCTGGAATTATCGTAATGTTTTTAAGCGCTGCTTTATTATGAGTCAATCTATATAAAAAATCTCCCTTAGTAAAATGAGTCCCTTTTAAATCAACCCAACCGGCCTGAGGATAACCCATAATTCCAATAATCAAATAATCAAAATCTGTAATATCCAAACCTCTTTTTTGCAATACTTTTATTGTATAATTTGTATTGCCTTTTGGTATAAATATAACTCTCGAACTTTTAACTGGACGTGTAAAATAAAAAAGGAAAAAAATGACAAAAACAAGTAAAACTTCAATCACTGCGATTGTTTTTGTAACAATATATTTTTTATTCATAATTTTCATTGCCCTTTTTAAAGGTTTAACCTTATATAATTTGCATTTTAATAACTTAAAAATTGAAAAATTTTATATTAAATTAAATAAAAAAATTACACTTAAAATTGATAAAATTCACATTCTATCTTCAACTCTTTCTAGTAAAG
>JALWNI010000071.1 GCA_027083695.1 Nautiliaceae bacterium
TCTATACCCCTCAGCCAAAACTTCTTTTATTGCATTTCTGATTTTATTAGCTGCTTTTGACTCATTTAGAAAATCTAGCATCATAGCAGCACTTAAAATTGTAGCAATAGGATTTGCAATTCCTTGATCAGCAATATCAGGTGCACTTCCGTGAATAGGCTCGAAAAGTCCTACTTTCCCACCTAAGCTAGCACTTGGAAGAAGTCCGATACTTCCAACAATCATACTTGCTTCATCACTTAGAATATCTCCAAAAATATTACCTGTTAAAATTACATCAAATTGTTTAGGGTTTCTGACTAATTGCATAGCCGCATTATCAACATACATATGTTCAAGCTCTACCAAAGGATATCTTTTATGTACTTCTTCAACAACTTCTCTCCAAAGCTCGCTAACTTCAAGTACATTTGCCTTATCGACAGATGTTACTTTTTTTCTTCTTTTCATTGCTTCTTCAAAAGCGACTTCGGCAATTCTTTCAATCTCTTCTCTTGTATAAATCATTGTATTAAATGCCACATCTTTGTTTTTTTCTCTTGGTTCTCCAAAATATATTCCGCCTGTCAGCTCCCTTACAACTTCTAAATCAACGCCTTTAATTACATCAGATTTTAAAGTCGAAGCATTTACAAGTTCGTCAAAAATAATTGCAGGTCTTATATTTGCAAAAAGTCCTAGGGATTTTCTGAGTTTCAAAAGTCCAGTTTCAGGTCTTTTTTCTTTTGGTAGACTGTCCCATTTAAATCCCCCGATTGAACCAAAAAGCACAGCGTCGGAATTTAGACATCCTTTAATTGTTTCATCAGGACATGGATTATCAAATACATCTATTGCACTTCCACCTATTAAATATTCGTTATAATCAATATTAAATCCTTCTTTACTGGCTACTGCATCAAGTACTTTAATAGCTTCATCAACAATTTCAGGACCGATACCGTCACCTTTTAAAACGGCAATTTTATAATTGTTCATTATTTTCCTTTAAAATTTCTTTTGCATAGTTTATAAGTCCGCCTGCTGCTATGAGTTCTTGCATAAAAGGAGGAATAGACGCGAATTTATACTCTTTGCCTGTATCAACATTATGGATAATTCCTTTATCAAGGTCTATTTTTATTAAATCTCCTTCATTAAATTCATCAGTTTCAAGTAATTCAAAAATAGGAAGTCCCATATTAAAACTATTTCTATAAAAAATTCTTGCAAAGCTTTTTGCAATTACAGCTGCCACACCAGCAGCTTTTAGAGCAATTGGAGCATGTTCTCTACTGCTTCCGCTTCCAAAATTATATCCAGCTACTATTATATCACCCGGTCTTACTTTTTTTGGAAATTCAGGATCTGCGTCTTCCATTACATGTTTTGCAAGTTCATGCGGATCAGATGTATTTAAATATCTAGCAGGAATTATTAAATCTGTATCAATATTGTCTCCAAATTTCCAAATTCTGCCTGTAATTATATTCATTTAAAGCCTTTTTAGGTTGAATTTTATCAAAAAAGGAGTAAAAGAGTAAAGGAAGCAGTAAAAAGAGGTGAATAATAAACAGTCATGAAAAATTTAATTATCTTTTTAAATTATTTACTGTTTGAAGCATTTCATCGCTTGTTACAATTGCTTTACTTGCTGCATCATATGCTCTTTGTCCTGTAATTAAATCTGTCATTTCATCAACAAGCTGAACATTACTCATTTCAAGAAAGCCTTGTCTTATTTCCCCCAGTCCATCTTGTCCGGGAATTCCCACAATAGGATCTCCTGATGCTGATGTGTTTATATAAAGGTTGCTTCCAAGAGAGTGAAGACCAGCGGGATTTATAAATTTGGCAAGCTGTATCTGGCCAATTTGTTGCATTTGAGTTTGTCCGGCTTCAAGTATTGATACAGTTCCATCCGTACCTATTGATACCTGAACCGTGTCAGCTGGTAATGTTATATTTGGAATAAGTTTGTATCCATCGCTTGTTACAAGATTACCATCTGCGTCTAGTTTAAAAGCTCCATCTCTGGTATAAGCAATTCTTCCATCAGGAAGTTGTATTTGAAAAAATCCGTCTCCTTGTATTGCTAAATCTAAATTATTATGTGTTTCTTTAAAATTTCCCTGTGTGAAAATTTTAGTTATGGCTGTTGGTCTTACTCCAAGTCCTACGCTTATTCCTGTTGGAGATTTTGTAGTTTCAGAAGTGGAAGTTCCCGCATATTCCATTGTTTGATAAAAAAGATCGGCAAACTCAGCTCTTTGTTTTTTATATCCTATTGTATTTACATTTGCTATATTATTTGATACTACATCTATTTGTGTCTGTTGTGCAAGCATTCCTGTTGCAGCAGTATATAAACTTCTAATCATTTTATCTCCTTTACGCTCTTATACTAGCTAATTTATTTATTGCATCTTGATTTAAATCGTCCATAAATGTTGTCATAACTTTTTGATACTCTTCAACCAATCTGTTAGTTTGTATTAAATTTGTCATTTCTATAATTGGATTAACGTTTGATTTTTCTAAAAATCCTTGAAGTGTTATATTGGTTGATAATGTTTTTGCTCTTTTAGGATTAAATTCCCACATAGTATTGCCTATTTTTTTCAAAGTTTGTAAATTATTTATGCTTACTACTTTTAATTTTGCAATTTTTACATTATCTGCATATATATTTCCATCATTGTCTATTACAATTTTTGAGCTATCAGGCGGTATTTGGATTGGATTATTGTTTGAGTCCAAAACTTTATATCCTTCTTTTGTAATTAAATATCCATTTGAATCGAGATTAAAATTTCCAGCTCTTGTTAATTTTTCTCCATTGAAATTGACAACAAAAAAAGAATTTTTTTGTTTCAAAGCGATATCTAGCGGATTTGATGTTTTTTGTAAATTTCCAATAGAATAATTTGTATATTCTTCTACTATAATTGGAACTTTATTAAGATTTCTGTTTACAAATTTTGCTGCTTCTTTTGTATTGTTTTCAAGTGGCAATTTTTCTCTTTTTGTACTAAAAATTCTTTCAAAATCTCCGATAATAATATTATCCTGTTTAAAGCCAGGAGTATTTACATTAGCTAAATTATTTGATATAACATTTAATCTGTTGAATTGTGTGACCATGCCTCCTGCGGCATCATAAAAACCGTTAATCATAATTTAACCTTTAAATGATAAAATTTAAATTAAAATGTTTAATTTTAGACAAGGACAAGCAATAACTGTTCCAAAAAAATTTAATATAATTTTGTTTTTAAAATCTGTTAATGGAGAATTATTCTTTATTAACAGATTTTGAATAATAAAAGGAGCATTGATGGCACTTCCAAAAGAACTTGCAAAACTTTTTAAAGAGAATAAAAATGGTATTGTTACATATGAAAAAATTGTTTCATTATTACCGAAAACCCCTACAAAAGCACAGGCAAAAGAAATTTTAAATGCAATTAAAGAAAATAATATAAAAATTATGACTGCTGCTGAGGTTGCTAAACTTAAAAATCTTGAAGATGTTGTAAAAAGTGAAAAAGAAAGAGAAAGAAAAAAAGAAGAACTTGCAGAAGAGATTTTAAAAGATAAAGAACTTCTTGAATGGTCACGCTCAGATAGTCCAGTGAGAATGTATTTAAGAGAAATGGGACATATACCGCTCCTTGATAAAGACGAAGAAGTTGAGATATTTAGAAGAATTCAGCTTGGGGAAGAGATTATTCTTGATGCTATATGTTCAATTCCGTTTTTGATTGATTTGGTATTAAAATATAAAGAGCCGCTTTTAAATAGAGAAAGAAGAGTAAAAGAGCTTTTTAAAAATTTTGTTGATGAAGAAGAAGTAGAAGATGAAGATTCCAAAGAAGGAAAAAGAAAGAAAAAAATCTCACTGAGAGAAAAAAGAATCAATGAACTTTTTAAAAATTTAGAAAAAGCAAAAAAAGAGTGGGAAAAAGTTCTTGACGAATATGATAAAATTATTAATTCCCCTGATAGGGATTCGCTTGAAAATTTCCATAAAATATTACAGCTTACATTTAAAAAGAAAAAAGTAAAAGAGGCTTTAACTGAGCTTGGATATACTTCAAAACTTATAAATGAGATAGTAAAAACGGTAGAAACCGCTCTAAAAGGCGATAAAGATTTTGAAAAAGAACTTAAAAAGAAAGAATATCGACTTCCATTGTTTAACGATCAGTTGAGAAAACTTCACAAAGAAATCCTAAGCAAAATTACAGAACTCAGCAAAGAAGATATTGCGGCAATGGTACCTGAACACACTATGGTAAATATCTATATGGATATCAAAAAACTTGTAGAAGCAAAAAAGGCTAGTGATAATACTTTCGGGATGGAGCCTGAAAAACTTGAAGTGATACTTGAACAGCTAAAAAGAGGTAAAAAAATTGTAACAGAAGCAAAAGAAAAAATGGCAAGGGCAAACCTCAGACTTGTTGTAAGTATTGCCAAAAAATACACAAACAGAGGTCTTCCTTTCCTTGATTTAATCCAAGAAGGAAATATTGGACTTATGAAGGCAATTGATAAATTTGAATTTGAAAAGGGTTATAAATTTTCAACATATGCGACATGGTGGATAAGACAGGCAATAAGCAGAGCTATTGCAGACCAGGCAAGGACTGTTAGGATTCCTATACATATGATAGAAAATATTAATCAAATCAACAAAATTATTAGAAAATATGTCCAAGAAGAAGGAAAAGAGCCTACTCTTGAAGTAATAGCAAAAGAGATGAAAATGCCAATAGAAAAAGTAAAACAGATTCTTAAAATTTCAAAAGAACCTGTATCTCTTGAAGCACCTGTGGGTGAAGAGGAAGACGGAAAATTCGGAGATTTCATCGAAGATAAAACATTCAGCAATCCATATGAAGAAGTAGTTCATGAGGATCTTAGAAAACATATAGATGAGATACTTCAAAATTTAAATGAAAGAGAAAGAGAAGTTATCAAAATGAGATTCGGTCTAATGCCTGATAAGAGCGAGAGAACACTTGAAGAGATTGGAAAAGCCCTTAATGTAACAAGAGAGAGGGTTAGACAAATTGAAAGCAGTGCGATTAAAAAACTCAGACATCCGAATATCGGAAAACTTCTTAAAAATTATATTGACAGTTAAGGTTAAATATGAAAAAGTGGGAGCTTATTGAGAGATTTTTAATTAAATTTATTTTTGAAGAGATAACAAAAACCGGTATCAAAAAAGGTATTTGCGGTCTAAGCGGTGGGATTGACAGTGCCGTTGTGGCCGTTTTGGCGAAAAAAGCTTTGGGAGAGAGCTTTAAAGCCTTTATGCTTCCAAGCCAGTTTTCAAGCAAAGAAAGCATAGAAGATGCAAAAAAACTATGCGAAAAATTTGACATTGATTATGAAATTATCTCAATAGCTCCTCTTCTTGACGCATATAAAATCGATGATAAAGTAAGGCTTGGAAATTTCAGTGCCAGAATGAGAATGGCCGTTCTTTATGACAAATCCGCAGAACTTAACGCTCTTGTAATAGGTACAAGCAACAAAAGCGAACTAATGCTCGGATACGGTACTCTTTTTGGAGATTTGGCAAGTGCGCTTAATCCGATAGGGGATTTATATAAAACGGAAATTTTTGAATTTGCGAAATTTTTAGGCGTGAATGATGAGATAATAAATAAACCCCCAAGTGCCGATTTGTGGCAGGGGCAAAGCGATGAGAAAGAACTTGGATACAGTTATGCTCAAATTGACCCGGTACTCGCTGATTTTGTAGATAACAGGGCTACAAAAGCAGAGCTTATGGCAAAATATGACAAAAATCTGGTGGAATTTGTGCTTAAAAAAGTGTATCAAAATCAATTTAAAAGAAAACCTCCTATTATTGCTAAATTAAAATCAAGAACAATCGGTCATGACTTCTTATATGAAAGAGATATAAGGCTTTGAAAAGAATTTACTCTTTTTTTGAGGAGATGCTTTTTTATCCAAAATGGTATCATTATCCTTTTATTTTACTTCTTTTACCTTTTTCATTTATATATATGATTATTGCACATTTTAAATTTCCAAGAAAATATGAAAATTTGGGTATTCCTATTATTTCTATCGGAAATATCATAATAGGAGGAAGTGGCAAAACACCTCTTACAAAAGCTATTATTAATCATTATAAAGATAAAAAAACAGCAGTAATTTTACGAGGATATAAAAGAAAAAGCAGGGGTTTAGTAGTTGTTAAAAATTTTGAAAAAATCTTAACAGATGTTAATATAAGTGGTGATGAAGCAATGGAGATTGCAAAATTTACAAATGCGGCCGTAATTGTTAGCGAAGATAGAAAAAAGGGTATTCTCAAAGCAAAGGAGATGGGTGCTGATTTTGTGATTCTAGATGATGGATTTGATAAACCATATAAAAAACTTAATATAATAATAGATAAAAAAATCAAAAATCCTTTTGTTTTGCCTGCCGGCGGATACAGATATCCGAGAATTGCTCTAAGATTTGCCGATGTTGTTTTGGAAAATCTGAAAAAAGAAGTTAAAGTGCCTGATGGAGAAATATTAATAAGCGGAATTTCAAATCCAAAAAGACTTCTTAAATATTGGAATAAAGATTATAAATTTTTTCCGGACCATTATGAATATAAATGGGAAGATTTGGAAAAATATAAAAATAAAACGATTGTTACAACTGCAAAAGATTATGTTAAACTTGAAAAATTTCCTTTAAATTTAAAAATTATGGAATTAAATGTTAAAATACCAGAATTTCTTATAAAGAAAATAGATGAATATTTGATAAAATTTCAATAAAAAGGTTATATATGGGATTAAAAGACGAAATAAAAAAAGACACGCAAGAGTTAAAACAAGATGAAGAGCTTCTTGTTAAAGTATTTAAGCTTGAAAAATTTGTGAAAAAATATAAAAAACCGTTAATAGCAGGAATAGTTTTTGTAATAATAATTCTTATCGGTTACAATACATATAATTATTTTCAAACACAAAAACTTATAAAAGCTAATAATGCTCTTGATACTTTACTTAAAAACCCAAACAATAAAGAAGCTTTGGCAATTGTAAAAAAAGATAAAAAACTTTATCAATTATATTTATTATCCCAAGGAAAATATTCACAAATAAATTCAAAACAACTTGCAGCTATAAAAGCATATGAGCTCGCAATGCAAAAAGGTACAAAAGAGGCACTTGAAAATTATCTTTTAAATCCTGATTATAAAATCTTAAAAAATTCGGTACGATTTGTTCTTATGAGAATATATTTAAAAGAACACAACAGAAAAAAAGCAAAAATATTATTTAATGAAATTGATCCTAATTCTAAATTTAAAGAACTCGGATTATATCTTCTTCATTATGGGATAGTAAAATGAAATATTTAGCGTTAATTACTACTTTACTTTTTTTTGCAGGGTGTGCTACAAAGCAGTTTGAAGATAAAAATGCAAAAGAAATAAATATAAAATCAAAAACAAAAGAGATGATTTTACAAGATTATACAAAGAAAGCTCTTACTTTTAAAAAACTTACTTTAAAATATGTTAAACCTACTTCTTTTATAGACGACGGAGTAAGAGGTGAGTGGGTAAATTTTGATATTAATGGTACAAAACTTGGAAAATTTAAAAAAATAGATAACAATTTAGCTGTATATGCTGATAAAATAATGATTTTGAAAAATAAAAAAATTATAAAATTTCCTTATTTGATATTTACAGCTAAAAAAGATGGAGATTTAATAGCAATAGTTTTTGAAAATGACGGATACGGTGTGTATAGTTTAAAACAAAAAAAACTTATATTTTATAAAAAAGGTGATGATGCAATTGCCGCTAAATACCTAACTCAAAAACCAGTTTTTTATAAAGGCTTGATATTATTCCCTCTTTTAGATGGAAAAGTGGCCGTATTGGATAAAAAAACAATGCAATTTATTAGAAATATTGATATTTCAGATGAAAGTATAATAGATAATGTGATTTTTATGAGTATTGTGAATAACAGTCTTTTTATGGCTACTCCAAAAAGATTAGTTCTTTTTAATCCAAATTTTTTAATCGATTATAAGGATAGTATAAAACATGTAATTGCTTTAAATGGATATATTTATCTTTTTAATAATGAAGGAAAAGTTATAAAATTTGATTCAAATTTAAAAAAAATAAAAGAGATAAATTTTCCTTTCGCATCATTCTTTGCACCAAGTATTTGCAATGGAGATATATATACCATAACTTATAGCGGATATCTTATAAAAATTACACCTGATTTAAAATATAGTGTGTATAAAACTGACCAGTTTGACACATCATCACCTTTGAGAATAAAAGGATGTAGAATCTATAATCAAGATAAGGTGTTTTTTATTGAGTAGATATTTAGAGAGTTTTTTAGAATATTTGATTATAAATAAGGCAGTGAGTAAAAATACACATGAAGCTTATAAAAGAGATTTGATTCAGTTTGAAAATTTTTTGGGAAAATCGATTATTGAAGCAGATACAGGAGACATTATCGCATTTTTATCTCAGATTGAAAATAAGCGTTCTTTAAATAGAAAACTAAGTGCAATAAACTCTTTTTTCGATTTTGCATATAAAAGAGATTTGGTAAAAGAAAAGCATAAAATAAAACAGGCAAAAATTCCAAAAACCCTTCCAAAATTTTTAGATAAAGAGACAATTTTAAATTCAATTTCTTATATTAATTATGAAAATTCTTGGTTTGAATTAAGAGATAAAGCGTTGATTTTGTTTTTGTATGCAACTGGGCTTAGGGTTAGCGAAGCTATGAATGTAAAAACAAGTGATATTGATGATGGGTGGGTAAAGGTCACAATGGCAAAAGGTGAGAAACAAAGAGTGGTACCAATTGCCGATATTGCAATGAAGGCAATAAATGAGTATCTTTCAAAAAGACCGTGCAATAGTCAATATCTTTTTGTAAATAAAAACTGCAATAAACTAAGTAGAATTAGTGCATTTAATATAACAAAAAAATATCTTAATGTATCTCCTCATGTTCTTAGACATTCATTTGCCACTTCTCTCGTTTTAGGAGGAGCTGATCTTAGAATAGTTCAAGAGCTTCTTGGTCATGCATCTTTAAATACTACTCAAATCTATACTCATATACAAAAAGAAAATTTAAAAGAGACAGTTTTGAAATACCATCCTTTAAAAGATTTAGAATGAATGAAATTTTGGATATTTTGGTAAAAAACAAAATAATTTGTAAAAAACTTGATGAGTTTAAACTTAATACAAGAAAAAAAATAAAAGCATATCTGGGAATAAATACCAAAAACGAATACTGTTTTATTCTTGTAGTGAATAAAAAATCAAGACTGTTAAAAAAAGATATTGAAGAGTTGCTGAAATTTCTTCCGGATTTAAATTTTAGATATAAAAAAAAGATTTTGATAACAAAAGCTCCAATATGCTCAAAAGCTTCTGAATTACTTAAAGATTGGAGAGTGCTTTGATTTTAGTAGATATTGGAAATACTAATTTTCATATTTATGAAAACGGTAAAATATACGATATTAAAAAACCTGAAAAATTAAATGACAAAGTCTATTATATCAGTGTAAACGAAAAAAAAGAAAAAGAGTTTTTAAGATTAAATCCTAATGCCGTTAATTTAAAAAATTACGCGGAATTTAAAAGCGGGTATAAAAATCTCGGAATTGACAGGATTATGGCATGTGTGTCTATTCAAAACGGTGTTGTGATTGATGCCGGAAGCGCTGTAACGATTGATGTTATGAAAGAGGGTGTGCATCAGGGGGGAATTATTGCACCCGGTCTTTTTGCTTTTAAGGAGGCTTTTGCTAAAATTTCAGAAGTTTTGAAAGTTAAATACATAAAGACTGATTTAAACAAACTGCCGCAAAATACAAATGAAGCACTTATATACGGCAGTGTCGGACTTATTGTAAATCAGATAAAAAGTTTTGAGGGTCCTTTTTATTTTACGGGAGGGGATGGGGAGTTTTTAGCTGAATTTGTAGATGGTATTTATATAAAAGATTTGGTATTTAGGGGAATGAAAAAAGTAATAAAGGAAAAATTATGACAATAGCTCTTCCAAAGGGCAGGATTGCCGAGGATGTTTTAGCCATTTTTAAGAAAATTTTTAATGAAGATTTTGAGTTTGAAAATAGAAAACTTATCCTTAAAAAAGCAGGTTTTACATTTTTAAATGTAAGAAACTGGGATGTTGCTACATATGTTCAAAAACAAGCTGCTGATATCGGTGTTGTCGGTTATGATGTAATTACTGAACTTAATGCCAATGTTTTGGAGCTTATGGATTTGGAACTTGGGAAATGTCGTGTGAGTGTTGCTGGTATAAAAGGAGATGATAGCTACAAACAAAAAACTCAAATTAAAGTAGC
The DNA here is from genome assembly GCA_027083695.1 of Nautiliaceae bacterium. Classification (GTDB taxonomy): domain Bacteria; phylum Campylobacterota; class Campylobacteria; order Campylobacterales; family Nautiliaceae; genus JALTBU01. Next base: position 10,408 of record JALWNI010000071.1, read on the forward strand.
AAGCAAGTTAGCAAATATTGCGAAAAACTATTTTAATAAAAAAGGAATTCCCGTTGAGGTTATCAAATTAAACGGTTCAATTGAGCTTGCACCGCTTGTGGGGCTTAGCGATGTGATAGTAGATATTGTTGAGACTGGTAATACATTAAAAGAAAACGGTCTTGAAGAAAAAGAGGTAATTATGCACTCATCAGCAAGACTTATAGCAAATAAAAACTCTTTTTCAACAAAAAAGAAAAAAATACTTGATATAGTTGAAAAAATAGGACAGGTTCATGGCGCTTGATTTGTATGCCAAGGTTGAAGAGCTTTTTTTAGATAAAGTTGCAGCAGATATTTTATGGAGTAATTTTATTTCTATTTTAAAAGATTTGAAAGTAAAAAATGTGCTTGATATTGGATGTGGAGGAGGAGATTTTTGTCTTCTTGCAAAAAATGAAGGTTTTAATGTAAAAGGTGTGGATTTAAGCAAAGAACAAGTTCAAAAAGCCTTAAAAAAAGGCTGTAACTGTAAAGCCATTAATGTTTGCGAATTAAATGAAAAATTTGAAGCGGCGGTGGCTGTTTTTGATGTAGTTAATTATTTGTCTGACAATGAATTAAAAAAGTTTTTTTCTTGTGTTAAAAAAGTTATTAATAAATATTTTATTTTTGATATAAATACCTTATATGCTATGGAAGATTTGGCAATAGGTACGCTAAAAGCAGAAAATGAAGATAAATTTTCAGTCCTTTACAGTGAATTTGAAGATAATAAATTAATTACAGAAATTACTCTTTTTGAAAAAGAAGGTGAATGCTACATAAAAAAACAAAATAAAATTGTTCAGTATTATCATTCGTTAGAAACGATAGAAAAATCAACAAATATGAAACTAAAAGAGATTATACCTATATCTTTATATGGAAGCAGTGAAGCTGAAAAGCTTATTTTAATATTTGAAAAGTAATTATCTTGGTTTAAAATTCTCTTTACTAACACAAAAATCAGTTACAAAACATTTTTCACATTTTGGATTTTTTGCAGTACAAATATATCTGCCAAATAAAACAAATCCTTGATGAAGTTCATTAAGATCAGTTTTAAATGCTTCAACCAAATCTTTTTCCGTCTCTTTTACTGTTTTTGCATCAGTAATACCTAGACGGTGTGAAACTCTGAAAACATGGGTATCCACAGCCATCCTGTTTTCTCCTTCAAGTTCAATCAAAAATACATTTGCCGTTTTATTTCCAACTCCTGGGAGTTTCAATAACTCTTTATGATCCCTTGGAATAACGCAGTTATATTCATTTTTTACTTTTTTAGCCATTTCTATTATATTTTTTGCTTTATTGTTAAAAAACGAACATGATTTAATTATCTTTTTTACATCTTCAATATTTGCATTAGCTAATGATTCGATATCAGGATATTTTTTAAAAAGCTCAGGTGTGATCATATTTACTCTTTTATCGGTACATTGAGCTGATAGGATTATGGCTATTAAAAGTTCATAATCATTTTTATAATTTAGTTCTGTTTTGCTGCCTTTATAGTGTTCTAAGAATCTTCTTTTTATCTCTTCAAGCTCTTTTGGGGTTCTTAGTACCATATTAATCCTTTATATATTTTTTTATTGTATAATAACAAATATTTTATAAAAGGAGAGATATGGCTGGTCATAATAAATGGTCAAAAGTAAAACATATCAAAGCCAAAGAAGATGCTAAAAAGTCAAAGATTTTCACTAAACATGTAAGAGCAATAATGACAGCGGCAAGACAAGGGGGTGGAAACCCAGATAATAATCCGGCACTTCGTCTGGCAATTGATAGAGCAAAAGCTGATTCCATGCCTATGAGCAATATTCAAAGAGCGATTGATAAAGCAACCGGTAATCTTGATGGTGTTGTACTTGAAGAAGTGGTTTATGAAGGGTATGGACCTGGCGGTGTTGCAATTATGGTAGAATGTTTAACTGATAATAAAAACAGAACAGTGGCGGAAATTAGACACGCTTTTAAAAAAGCGGGAGGAAACTTAGGAACTAGTGGAAGTGTTTCTTGGATGTTTGAAACAAAAGGTATAATTGTAGTTCCAAGAAGTGAAAAAGATGAAGAAGTTGAAGAAAGAGCAATTGAATCAGGAGCTGAGGATATAAAAGAGATGGAAGAAGTTTTAGTAATTGAAACTGCTCCTGAGGATTTTAATACTGTTCTTGAAGCGATTAATAATATTAATGGAATCGATATACTCGAAAGCAATGTACAATTAGTTGCTACAAATACAAGTGATGTAACTGATGAGGTGGCAGAAAAAGTTGAAAGACTTATTGAAGTTTTAGAAGATATTGATGATGTACAAAATGTTATACATAATATGGCATAAAAAAATTAGAAAGGATTGATATGAAAAAAATAGTTTTAGGAAGTATGGTAACGGTAGCGGCGCTTTTTGCATTTCCTGGTATGCAAGGCGGAATGGGAATGGGAAGTGGTATGATTGGAAAACCTTTAAAAGGTCTTAAAGATAATACTGTTTTAGCGGAAGTAAATGGTAAAAAAATTACGGTAAAAGATTTAAATTATTATCTTCAAGGAATTACAGGAGATAATAGAATTAAAGTTCAAGAATTACCCGCACAACATATTAAAAAATTTGTAAGTGATTATGTTCAAACACTTGAACTTTATAATAAAAAAGCAAAATCAATTACAAAAACTCCTCAATATAAAGCTGCGGCAATGAAGCTTGCTGTTAATATGTGGTTAAAAAATGAATTTAACAATATAAAAATAAGCGATAAAGAAGCAAAAGCTTTTTACGAAAAAAATAAAGATATTTATTTTAGAACAACACCAAAAATTAAAGCAAGACATATCTTAGTAAAAAGTGAAAAAGAGGCAGAAAAATTAATTAATGAATTAAAAGGCCTTCATGGTAAAGCGCTTGAAGAAAAATTTGCGGCTCTTGCTAAAAAATATTCAATAGGGCCTAGTAAAGTAAATGGTGGTGAACTTGGATGGTTTAATCCAAAACAAATGGTTCCTGCATTTGCAAAAGCAGCAGAAGAATTAAAACCAGGAGAAATCACTTTAAAACCAGTTCATACAAGATTTGGTTGGCATGTAATTTTGGTAGAGGGTAAAAAAACTAATAATTATTTACCTTATGAACAAGTTAAACCTCAAATTATTGCATATTTAAAACAATTAAAATTAAAACAAGAACTTCAAAAAATAAAAAATTCATATAAAATTAAATATACTATTCCTAAAAATTAAGGAGGGATGAATGGGGATAATGGATTTAGTAAAACCAGGGGTATTAACAGGTAGCGAAGCTGCAAAAGTTATGGACTGGGCAAAAGAGCATGGTTTTGCTCTTCCTGCCATAAATATAGTGGGTACAAACTCAGCTAATGCGGTTATGGAAGCGGCAAGAGATGTAAATATGCCAGTTATTATTCAATTTAGTAACGGAGGAGCACATTTCTGGGCTGGAAAAGGTCTTGATAATGAAGGGCAAAAAGCGGCAATTCTTGGAGCAATTGCAGGAGCAAAACATATTCATACATTAGCAGAAGCATACGGAATTCCTGTGATTTTGCATACAGACCATGCAGCTAGAAAACTTCTTCCTTGGATTGACGGACTTATTGAAGCAAATGCAAAACATTACGAAAAATATGGAAGACCTCTTTTTAGTTCTCATATGCTTGATTTAAGCGAAGAACCTCTTGAAGAAAATGTGGCAACTTGTAAAGAATATCTTAAAAAACTTGCTCCTCTTGATATAATGCTTGAAATAGAACTCGGTGTAACAGGCGGGGAAGAAGACGGTGTTGATAACACGGGAATTGATAATTCAAAACTCTACACTCAACCAGAAGATGTTGCATATGCTTATAAAGAACTAAGAGAAGTTAGTGATTTATTCACAATTGCTGCAAGTTTCGGTAATGTTCACGGTGTTTATAAACCGGGGCATGTAAAATTAGAGCCGATTATTCTTAAAAATTCACAAGAGTATGTAAGAGAAAAATTTGGGCTTAGCGATGAAAAACCAATAAGATTTGTATTTCACGGAGGAAGTGGAAGTGAATTAAGCAAAATCCACGAAGCAATTGATTATGGTGTTGTAAAAATGAATATCGATACGGATACTCAATGGGCATTTTGGAGTGGAGTAAAAGGATATATAGAAAAATATCATGATTATCTACAAAGTCAAATTGGAAATCCAGAAGGTGAGGATAAACCAAATAAAAAATATTATGACCCTAGAAAATGGCTAAGAGAGGGTGAAAAATCTATGAAAGAGAGAGTAATTAAAGCCTATAAAGATTTAAGGGCTATTAAATAAATTCTCCAATTACCCCTTTTTTCTTTCGTAATAACTTATATCATATAAAAAGAGATGATTTATTAAGACCGTTTGAAGGAAATAAAGCAAGAAAGTTTTACTATTTTTTAAAAAATGATTTTCCCTATATAAAAAAAATTATTTCGTTTGGTTCGAATCAGTCAAATGCAATGTATTCACTAAGTCGCTTAGCAAAAATCAAAGGATGGAAATTTATATATTATACCAATCATATTCCTTCTTTTTTAAAACAAAATCCCCATGGGAATTATTTAGGTGCTTTAAAAAACGGTGCAAAAATAATTGAAATTGATTTAAGAGGAGAAGAGCTTAGAGAATTTGTTTTATCTTTGAAAAACAAAGAGACTTTAATTATTGAAGAGGGTGGAAGAGTTAAAGAAGCTGAATTTGGTATAAGGGTCTTTGCTGATGAAATAAATGAATACGTAAAGAAAAATAATTTAAAAGTATTTTTACCAAGCGGAACGGGAACTACTGCTTATTTTCTTGCAAAATATCTTGATGTTGAAGTTTTAACGGTACCATGTGTTGGTGATAGTGAATATTTAAAAAGACAGTTTAAGTGGCTTGGCGGAGGTAAAACTCCTGTTATTTTAAAACCTCGTAAAAAATATCATTTTGGAAAACTTTATAAAGAGCTTTATATGCTGTGGTTAGATTTAAAAAGAAGTGGAATTGAATTTGATTTATTATATGACCCGATAGGATGGGATACGATATTTTATTATGATTTAAAAGATATACTTTATATTCACCAAGGGGGAATAAAAGGAAATATTAGTATGGTGAAACGATATGAAAGGATTTTTTAAAATGGTAAATGAATTATATCTTAAAATCTTAAAACTAGCTTAAATTTTATTTTTTCTTGTATAAAATCAGAACAAATCTTTTAATAATTTTGGTAAATCTTTAATTGAATTTATTAAAAAATCTGGTTTTGCTTTTAAAAGGTCATTTTCTTTAAATTTTCCAGTTTTTACTAAAACTGTTTTTAAAAAACACGCTTTTGCACCAATAATATCACTTGTTATATCATCTCCTACCATTATTACTTCGTCTTTTTTAAGTTTCATATCATTTATCGCGAGTGAAAAAAACTCACAATTTGGTTTTCCTAAAATTTTTGCTTCTTTTTCGCTTGCAAATTCCAAACATTTTACAAATCCTCCTGCGTCAAGACTTAGACCATCTGTGTCTTTAAAATATCTGTTTTTGTTTGTTGCAATGAATCCTGCGCCATTTTCAAGATATCTAAATCCTTGATTTAGATTATCATAAGTGAAATTTTTATAAGCATCACATACTAAAACATATTTCACTTCACCCTTTAAATCACTAAAATATTCTTTTGCTTCATCGGTTGCAATAATATAAGCATTTGCTTTTTCATTTTCTAAAAACCTTTTTGTAGCAGTTAGTGCGGTAAATATCTCTTTTTTATCTATATTAAATCCCATGTTTTTTAATTTTTTATAAAGTTTTTGGGGAGGAATTCTTGATGTGTTTGAGAGAAATCTTATTTTATAATTTTTTCTAAGCTCTTTAAGAGCTTCAATTGCTCCGTCAATAACTTTATTTCCTTCATATAAAAC
>JALWNI010000072.1 GCA_027083695.1 Nautiliaceae bacterium
TCTTTATATACATAATACTACTTTAATATTATTCGGAGTCTATAAAGGAATACCTATTTCAAATAAAACAAAAATAATTTCTATTAATAAAGAAAATGGTATAATCAAAGTCAACGCAAATAATTATCAGCTTATAGCAGCCAAATTTCAAAAAGACATTTATCTTTTAGATATTAAAACTAATAAAACATTTAAAGCATATGTAAAAGATATAATTTTTTATAAAAAAATTCTAATACTTTCAGATATAAAAGAGATAAAAAGAACATCCCTAAAAAGAAATTACATAAGAGTTCAGCCAAGAGAAAATTTACACGCTATTATTTTATTTGAAAATCATTCATTTAATGGAAAAATTTATGATTTATCAATAAAAGGGGTCAGCATTATTACTGAAAAAGCAATACCAATAAATATTAATGATATTGTAACGGTTAAATTCAAATTATTTACAGATAGAGAAACTATTTTTACTTTTTCATCAGAACTCAGGAGTATAAGCAAATTTGACAATTTTTACCGCTATCACTTCTATTTTGAACCGACACCAGCAGAAGAGAGTGAATTAGAAAAATATATCACAAGAAGAGAAAAAGAAATAATATTTGAACTTACAAATTATTTAAATAAAGAATTTATTGAGCCCTAAGTTCATAAAATTCTTTTTTGAATTTTTTAAATTCCCTCTTTAATATTGCTTCTCTTGCTTCTTTTACTAAATTTAAATAATAATGGAGATTATGAATAGATGCCAATCTAAAATATGTTAATTCTTTTGCCTTAAACAGATGATTTAAATAAGCTCTTGAAAAGTTTTTGCAAGTATAACAATTACACTTTTCATCAATTGGAGACTCATCCAACTTATATTTAGCATTTTTGATTCTTAAAGTTCCAAATGTAGTAAAAAGATATCCATTTCTTGCATTTCTTGTTGGCATTACGCAATCAAACATATCAACACCTCTATCAATTGCTTCTACAATGTCCTCAGGAGTCCCTACCCCCATAAGATATCTCGGTTTATCTTTTGGTAAATAAGGCTCAGTTGCTTCAATAGTATCATACATATCCTGATTTTCTTCTCCTACACTAAGACCGCCAATAGCAAATCCGTCAAAACTATATCCTTTATATTCAAGTTCAACCAAACTTTCAGCAGAAATTCTTCTAAATTCTTTATCAATACCCCCTTGAACTATTGCAAAAAGATTATTTTTTTTATTTTTATTAATATGATGAACCAAACTTCTATATGCCCACTCAGTAGTTCTTTGAATAGATTTTTTGATTCTCTCTTTTGTATTTGGAAGAGGAATCAAATCATCTAAAACCATCATAATATCGCTATTTAAATTATATTGAATATCAATTACCTTTTCAGGAGAAAAAAAATGGGAACTTCCATCTATATGAGATTTAAACAAAATCCCTTCATCTGTAAATTTTACATTATCTCCCAAAGAAAAAGCCTGAAAACCTCCGCTATCTGTCAAAAAACTTCTTTTATATCCTGTAAATTTATGAAGTCCCCCAAGTTTTTTTATAACCTCATCGCCTGGTCTTAAATATAGATGATATGTATTACCTAAAATTATTTTTGCATCTAATATTTCCATCAAATCCAAAGCATCTAAACTCTTAACTGCACCAACAGTTCCCACAGGCATAAACACAGGTGTTTTTATTTCGCTATGTTCAGTTATTATTGTTGCAGCTCTTGCTTTACCATCCACACCTTCAATATTAAATTTCATAAATAACCTTTAAATGTTTGATATAATTTTGTGAAATTTTAACAAAAGGATTTCATTGAATAAAATTTTAATATTTGCAGGATCAAAAGAATCCCAGCTTTTAATAAAAAAAATTATAGATTCTTATCTTAATGTAGGAGAGTTTTATATAATTTATGAAAATGATGAAATAGTAAAACCCTTTAAAGAAAAAAAAGAAAATTTGTTTTTTTACAAAATAGATTTTCTAGCATATGATTTATATAAAAATTTAATATATAAAGATTTTAATAAAATAGTTATTTTTATAAAACATAAACAAAAAGCAGCTTTCGTATTAAATAAAACAAAATTTTCAAAATCCCCTATACTTTTTATTAAATTTTGGCTTGATTTTGATGAAATTCCACAAAAAAATAATATTGAAATCCTTGATTTACCAGAAATAATAACTAATAAAATTATAGATTTTTTACCTGGAATTCCTCTTTTTGCAAGAGATATCGGGCTTGGTATCGGTGAAATAATGGAAGTAGAAGTACCAATTTTTTCACCTTTTGCATACAAATCACCATCATATATAGAAAATAGATACAATGTAAAACTTGCAGCTATTTATAGACAAAATCAGCTAAGACTAATATCAAAAAACACCACCATACTTCCTAATGATAAACTACTTTTAATAGGCAATCCACAAATATTAAAAGAATTATATAATCAATTAAGAAAAAATGTGGGGTCATTTCCTCAACCATACGGACAAAATATTTACTTGCTTATTGATGTTAAAAACATGTCTGAAAAAGAGATATCAGGATTATTAAAAAGTGCTCTTTTTCTACATAGAAAATTAAAAAATAAAAAGCTAATAATATCTATAATTAACCCTTCACCAAACATTAAACTTTATAAACTTTATAAATTTCCTCATATAGATATCAATACAGATTATCATATTACGAATTATAAAGAAAAACTTTTAAAAGACAATAATGAATTAAGTATAGGACTTATTATTACAAATAATTACTTTTTCAAAAAAAATTTGAAAATTTTTTATAATTTAAAAAAACCCGTTTTTAAAAAAGGTGAAGAATCAATTAAAAAATGTAATAATATAACTGTCCTTTTACATAAAAACAATATAAAAAGAATAGCTTCAACGCTTTTTGATTTATCATATCAATTAGACATTAAATTAAGATTTCTAAATGCAGACCCAGAAAATCCAAATACAGAAATAGTAGAATATATAAAGCATCTTGCAAAACTTTTTAATTTTAATAATGTAGAATTTACAGCAACAAAAGAAAATCCAATAATAAAATTAAATAAAGAATCAAATATATGTATAGCAGAAGCTTTTGAAAAACCCCCTATTAGTAAAATTAAACAGATATTAATACCAAAAATTGAATTTTCATATCTATTATTAAGTAAATTTAATCAATTTTTAATACCAGTAATAAAGGAAAATGATGAAAGTTAATATCACAACGCCAAATAAAAGCTATGATATACATATAGGAAAACTGCCTCAAATAGAAATTCCAAATAAAACCGCAATTATCACTAATCCAAAAGTTTCAGGGCTTCATATAAATTATCTTACAAATCATTTAAAAACAAAAGAATTGCACATAATAACTCTACCTGATGGAGAAGAATATAAAAATATGCAAAGCATAAATTATGCTCTTGATAGACTTTTTGATGCAAAATTCGATAGAAACTCTACATTAATTGCTTTTGGAGGCGGTGTTATAGGAGATATGACAGGATTTATTGCTTCTATTTTTCTTAGGGGTATTAAATTTATACAAATTCCAACTACCCTTCTTTCAATGGTAGATAGCTCTGTTGGTGGTAAAACAGGAATTAACAATAAATATGGCAAAAATTTGATAGGAAGTTTTTATCAGCCAGAAGCAGTATATATTGATACATATTTTCTTGAAACACTTGACAAAAGAGAATTTGCCGCTGGAATGGCAGAAATTATTAAAATGGCTGTAATGTTTGATAAAAAATTTTTTGAAGATATAAAAAATGAAAAACTAACTCTTGAAGAAATGATAAAAAGAGCAGTCGAACTAAAAGCAGAAGTTGTAAATCAAGATGAAAAAGAAAAAGGAATAAGAAGCGTATTAAATTACGGACATACTTTTGGACATGTTATTGAAAATATTACAAATTATAAAACATTTTTACATGGGGAAGCTGTAAGCATAGGAATGGTAATGGCAAACGAACTTTCTAATACACTTGGATATTTAAGTAAAGAAGAAGCAAATGAAATAAAAAAACTCTTAGAAAAATATAATCTTCCTACAAATTTCAAAATAAAAAATATTAATGAGTTTTATGACCATTTCTTTCTTGATAAAAAAACTTTAAATAACGAAATAAAATTTATTATCCCCGAAAAAATTGGTAAATATAAAAT
>JALWNI010000073.1 GCA_027083695.1 Nautiliaceae bacterium
CTTTTAATCCCTTTTCTTTTTACTTTTCGTAACATCTTACATTAAAAAAAATCTCTTTATTGTAAAGTTTGGTAACTTTTGAATATAATAAACAAAAAACAATAAGGAGACAATATGTCAAAACCTGTATTTACAAAAGAAGAAGCACTAGAATATCACGCTAAACCTGTCCCAGGTAAAATTGCGATACAAGTTACAAAACCTGTAAGGGATTCAAAAGACCTTTCAATTGCATATTCACCCGGTGTTGCTATTCCTTGTCTTGAAATTGACAAAGACGAAAATCTTGCATATGAATATACAAACAAAGCAAATTTGGTTGCAGTTGTATCTGACTCAACAGCAGTTTTAGGACTTGGAACATTAAAACCAGTAGCTGGTAAACCCGTAATGGAAGGAAAATCTGTTTTATTTAAAAAATTTGCTTTTATTGACGCATACGATATTGAGCTAAAAGTTCACGAAATTGATGAAATAGTTAAAGTTGTTGAAGCCATCTCTCCAACATTCGGCGGAATTAACTTAGAAGATATTAAAGCACCAAAATGTTTTGATATTGAAAAACTTTCACAAGAAAAATGTGATATTCCAATTTTCCATGACGACCAACACGGAACTGCAATTATTTCTGCCGCTGCTATTCTTAACTGGGCGGAACTTGAAGGAAAAAAACTTGATGAAATAAGAGTCGTTATTATCGGTGCAGGAGCGGCAGGTCTTGCGGCGGCAGAAATGTATAAAGCGCTCGGTATCAAAAATATGGTAATTACAGATTCAAAAGGTGCAATTACAACAAAAAGAACTGATTTAAACAAATATAAACAACCTTGGGCTGTTGATGAAGACATTGAAACTCTTGCGGACGCTATGAAAGGTGCGGATGTTATCGTTGGAAACTCAGTGGCTAATTGTATTACTCAGGATATGGTAAAAACACTAAATCCTAACGCACTGTTACTTGTTATGGCAAATCCTGATCCGGAAATCAAACCTGAACTTGCTCTTGAAGTAAGACCTGATGTATATATCGGAACAGGTAGAAGTGACTATCCAAATCAAGTAAATAATGTTCTTGGTTTCCCTTTCATATTCAGAGGTGCTCTTGATACGCATGCAAAAGCAGTAAATATGGAAATGAAAATTGCAGCTTGTAAAGCACTTGCAGACCTTGCTAAAAAACCTGTGCCTCAATATGTAAAAGACGCTTACGGTGGAATTGATTTGAAATTCGGGAAAGATTATATACTTCCTAAACCATTTGACAGAAGAGTGTTTGTAGACGAATCAGTAGCAGTGGCAAGAGCTGCGCTTGAAAGTGGAGTAGCAAGAATAAAAGTTGATAATATTGATAAATGGGTAGAAGGATATAAACAACACTTAATTAATATGCTTAAAGAAAAAGAAGGTATCGATTACAACGCTGAATAATCTTCTTTTTCTTATTTATTTCTTCTAATTTCTTCTAAAAGGTATATTAATGATAAAAATAGGTATTGTTACTATGAGTGATAGAGCAAGTAAAGGTATATATGAAGATAAAAGTGGCAATGAAATTGAAAAATTTCTAAAAGAAAATATAACAAACGAGTATGAAATAATATATAGACTCATCCCCGATGATTATGATAAAATCATATCTACATTAAAAGAGCTTGTAAATATGAAATGTTCATTAATTTTAACAACAGGAGGCACAGGCCCTGCACCAAGAGATGTGACACCAGAAGCAACAAAAGAAGTTATTGAAAAAGAATTACCCGGATTTGGAGAACTAATGAGAATGCATAGTTTAAAATATGTGCCAACTTCTATTCTTGCAAGAGGCATAGCAGGTGTAGTTAAAAATTCTTTTATATTAAATTTACCGGGTAGTCCAAAAGCAATCAAAGAAAATTTAGAAGCGGTTTGGGCAGCAATACCTTATGCAGTTGATTTAATAGGTGGAGATTATATTGACTCTCCCACAGCATTTAGACCTAAAAAGAAAAATTAAAGTAAAGCCTCAATTTTATTTTCAAGCTCTCTTATTCTTCTTTTAAGTTGATCGTTTTCTACTCTTAATTGCGAATTTCTATTTTTAACAGCTTTTAAATCATTTTTTAATTTACTTATTTCATCATCCAAGAGCTCTAAATTACCCAGAGCTCTTTGGAGTTGAATTTGATATTTTTTTATTAAAATTTCTGCATCGTTCAATGCGTTTTTTAATTGCATTCTCTCTTCATAGGTTTTTTCATACAGATGTTTGTAATAAAACATTTTAAAAATTAATATTAAGATTATTATTATAACAATGGTTAAAAACAACCAATTAAAAATTATCAATTTTTTCTACCCTTCTTTGATGCCTGCCTCCTTCAAATTCATGACTTAGCCACGCATCCAAAATAGATTCTATTACACCCTTTCCTACTACTCTTGCTCCAAAACATAATATATTTGCATTATTATGTCTTCTTGACATTTCAGCTGTATAATAATCATGACATAATGCAGCTCTTATTCCTTTATGTTTATTAGCAGCAAGGCTCATACCAATACCTGTACCACATATTAAAATTCCCATTGTTCCGGGATTTTCTAGAACTGCATTTGCTACTTTATGTGCAAAATCTGGATAATCCACACTCTCAGTCGAATAAGTTCCCAAATCTTCTACTTCAATACCTTTTTTTTCAAGATATTCAATAACAAAAGGCTTGATTTCAAATCCGGCATGGTCTGTCCCAATAAAAAATTTCATTTTTTTCCTTTTTTGAGAAATTATAACAAATTTTTTTTATTTTATTTTTATATCAATTATATACTTAATTTTTACTTTTTTATTTAGAAAAAATTTTATATAATCATCAAAAAGGAAATATATGAAATTAGGTGTAAATATTGACCATATTGCAACACTTAGAGAAGCAAGAAAAATCAATGAACCAGATCCCTTAATGGCTTTAAATATTTTAAAAGAAGCAGGCGCGGATCAGGTAACAATCCATTTAAGAGAGGATAGAAGACATATAAATGATTTTGATGCAAACAGAATTATTGAAAGCTCTTTTTTACCTGTAAATATGGAATGTAGCATAAATGAAGAAATTATTGAAATTATCTGCAAATTAAAACCACATAGAGCAACATTAGTTCCTGAAAAAAGAGAAGAAGTAACAACAGAAGGCGGATTAGACATTCTAAAAAATGAAAAAAGAGTAAAAAACGCGATAGAGAAATTAAAATCCAATGATATTGAAGTGTCTCTTTTTATAGACCCAGATTTCAAACAGATTAAAAAAGCAAATAATTTGAAAGTTGATATGATTGAATTACATACAGGTAAATATTCAAATCTTTTTTTAGCACTTAATTCCAATATAAATCATACTCCAAATCAAATATATAAAGATTTAGATAGAAAAATTTTAAAAAAAGAACTTGAATTAGAGATAAAATTATTAAGAGATGCCGCTATATTAGCAAAAGATTTAGGTATTGAAGTTGCGGCAGGGCATGGATTGAACTATCAAAATATTAAAAATATTTTAGAAATAAAAGAAATTTCTGAACTTAATATAGGTCATAGCATTATTGCAAATTCTATATTTATTGGGTTAAAAGAAGCTGTAAAAAATATGAAAGATATTATTTTAAAATATTACTAAATCCTCCTCCCACATCTTCATTCAAATGTCCTACTCCATTTGAAACAGCTAAAAAAGCAAGAATTTGAGAAATTTCATCTTCTCTTGGTTCAAAATAAATTTTATAACCAAAACATTTTTTTCCTTCTTTTAAATAAGTAAATGGTTTTTCGTTTTTAAAATTTATATATTTAATAAATGATTCTTTGGGTTCAATTTTCTCTTCGAAATATAATTCAAATTTCTCAATTAAATCTTGTTGGATTAATGCAATATATTCTTCTATGTTTCCAGAAGATTTAAAAGTCCAAAAAATATCATTAGATAATTTTAAAAACACTGGATTTAAAGTATAAACTGAATTTATCTTATCAAAATTTTTACTTGATGAGACAATAAAATTTACTTTAAAATTTTCATTTTCATAATCTATTAAATTTTTTGCAAAATCTTCCATTAAAACATTATCTAAACTTCTTAATTTAAAATTACCTTTATC
>JALWNI010000074.1 GCA_027083695.1 Nautiliaceae bacterium
CTTTTAAAAGAATTTCTATCATTTCAGCAACTGCACCTTCACCCCCTTTTTTAGTAAGAGGATTGCTAACATAATCATAAATATAAGGATTAGCATCAAAAGGAGCAAATGTTTTTTTTGCTATTTTCATCATTGAAAAGTCATTTAAATCATCTCCTATTACTGCGACATTATTTAATGAAATATTCTCTTTTTCACATATCTCTTTTAATTTTGATGCTTTGTCTCTTATTCCCTGTACGACATAAGTAATATTAAGCTCTTTTGCTCTTTTTTCAACCATATTTGAAGTTCTACCGGTTATTATTGCACTTTTTTTACCAAGCTTGTTCCAAGAAGCTATCATCAACCCATCTTTAATATTAAAAGCTTTTATCTCTTCACCTTCGCTGGAATAGTATATTTTACCATCTGTCAAAGTTCCATCTACATCAATTACTATCAAATCAATCATAATACACCTTTTGTTGAAGGAATACCAGCTTTTCTATACTCCAATGCTCTTCTTAGAGCAACAGCAAATGATTTAAAAGCACTCTCAATAATATGATGTTTATTGCTTCCTCTTTTATAAATAATATGGGCCGCTATTTTAAAATTAAAAACAAGAGATTTAAAAAATTCTTCCACAAGCTCTAAATCAAAATCTCTAATAGCCCCATCTCTTGGCATTTCATACACTAAATATGCTCTTCCTCCTATATCTAAATCAACTTCTACTGCCGCTTCATCCAAAATCGCTATTACATTAGAAAATCTCTCTATATCTTTAATTGGAAACACTTCTTTATGCAATGCTTCTCCCAAGACTATCCCTACATCTTCTACCGTATGGTGATAATCAACATCAATATCCCCATCGCAAAAAATTTCTAGCGAAATTCCGCTATGTTTTGCAAAAGTTTCAAGCATATGATCAAAAAATCCTATTCCTGTTGAAATATTTGTTTTAAAATTTCCTTTAATATCCACTTTTATTTCAATTTTTGTCTCTTTTGTTTCTCTTTTTATTACTGTCATTTTAATCTCCTACAATAAATCCGGCAATATTGTGTGTCAATTCAAATTTTTTCGCTTCATTATATGTTTTAAACCCTGTTATAAATACTTTATAAAAGTTTCCTATTTTCATTATTTCAGTATTATAACCAAATTTTTTATATTTTTTTGCAACTTTTTGTGCTCCTTTTACATTCATAAAAGCACCGATTTGGATTTTATATCCATTCACATAATTTTTACCTTTAAATCCTATAACGGTCAATTTTACAGGAGCTGTACCTGTTACATCCAAACCAATTTTTTTACCTGCTGCATAACTTAAATCGATAATTCTTCCTTTAATAAACGGACCTCTATCATTAATTCTTACAATAACGCTTTTGCCATTTTTTAAGTTTGTTACTTTTACAATCGTATCCATAGGAAGAGTTTTATGTGCTGCTGTATATGCAAACATATTATAAATTTCCCCATTACTTGTATACTTTCCATGAAAATTAGGCCCATACCAGCTTGCTATTCCTCTTTGGGTCCAACCAATTGGAACAACTTTTTTTGGATAATATATTTTGCCGTTAACAACATATGGTTTTAAAGTCGAATTTTTTATATTTGGTGATGGTAAAACATAACTATTATATTCTCGTGTTGTACATCCTACAAAAAAAAGTATTATTAAAAAAAAATATTTTTTCAATTAAAACCTTTGAGGTATTTTTAACAATTGACCAACTTTTATTACTGATGAACTTAAATTATTCACCTCCATTATTTTTTTATAAGGTATGCCATATTTTCTTGCTATTTTAAGCAATGAATCACCTTTTTTTACTTTATATTTTATAAATCTGTAAGTTAAAGGGATAAAAAGTTTTTGATTAATATGCAGATATCTACCTATTTTATTATAAGCCTCTATCATCGAAACTTTTATATCAAACATCTTTGCAATCTTAACTAATGTATCGCCTTTTTTTACTTTGTAAATATATACATATTTCCTTTGTTTAGGATTAAATTTCATATCAAACAAAGCTAATTTATTAGAAGGTATGTAAATATAATATTTATAAGGTGGAGTAAAAGAATATTTTAATTGTAAATTATGCATTCTTAATGTTTCATAAGGAACATGTAAAATTTTAGAAATATAAAACAAAGATGTTCCCGGTGGTACTTTTACAGAAATATATGTTGGTTTCAATATTGATTGTTCATATTTTTCTTGTGCCATTTTTATGAATTTTTCTTTATTGTATATAAAAGAAATACTTAAAATTTTTAATATATAGTTTCTTGTCTCTTCTGGTAAATATTGTCTTTTTAAATTTTTTTGATATCTAAGCAAATCGCTTAAATTTATTTTTATGTTTTTTAATTTTTTGTATAAATGATATAAAGGCATATATTTTTTACTTCCATAATGCTGATATTCCCAAATTATTTTTCTATATTTTCTTATAGTCTTATCTCTATAACATTTTTTTCCAAGCTTTTTACATAGAATATCCACTTTTGCTCTTACAACTCCTTCCACTACTCTCGCTTCTCCTGCATTATAAGCCATAATAGCCAAGTACCATTTACCAAAATAGTGATGAAGATAACTCAAATATTTAATTGCTGCTCTTGTTGATTTATAAATATCTCTTCTCTCATCTACATAATCATCAATTCTTAATCCAAATCTTTTAGCAGTCTGTGGCATAAACTGCCACAAGCCTACTGCTCTTTTATCAGACCTTGCTTCTAAATTCATATAACTTTCAGCCATAGCAACTGTCACTAGCTCTTTGGGAAGGTGTGAATTTTTAATTTCATTTTTAATAATAGGAATTAAATCATATCCGTTATTTATAATATTATATATGTATTCTTTCTTATATTTTGAATAAAATCGATAAGTTTTCAAAAATTTGGGATTATGGATAAAACTTTCTTCAATATTTAAAGATTTTAATATATTATAATCTTGATTTTGAAAAACATCCGCAAATAAAAACAAAAAAGATGTTAACAAAAATAATATTTTTTTCATATCTTAAAAAGCCTTTTTGCATTTTTTGTAGTTATTTCTTCCACTTCCTGTGCCGGAACATCCCAAAGTTCTGCAATTTTGTCTCTTACATATATCGTATACATAGGTTCATTCCTTTTTCCTCTAAATGGATGAGGTGTAAGATATGGTGCATCAGTTTCGATAACTACTCTTTCTTTTGGAATTTTTGGAAAAACTTCTATAAGTTTTCTTGCATTTTTAAATGTAATAACTCCTCCTATTCCATAATAAAATCTGTCACTAAAATCTAAAAGCTGAGAAGCGGCATTATAACAGTGAAAAACACCTTTACTCTCAGGATATTTTTCAATAATTTTATAAGTATCTTCTGTTGCATCTCTTACATGAACTATTATTGGTTTATCATATTTTAAAGCAATTTCAATCTGTTTTTTAAAAAAATCTTTTTGTTTTTCTCTTTGATTTTGCTCTTTTACCCAATAATAATCAAGCCCGATTTCACCAACTGCAACACATTTAGGATGATTTATGTAATCCAATAATAAACTCTCTTCATATTTATTAATATCAACAGGATGAACTCCCACACCAAAATAGATATTATCATAATTTTCTGCTAATTTAATAGCTTTTGGTAAATCCTGAGGGTCAGCCGCAGGTATAATAAATTTCTTAACATTATGTTCAACTGCCCTTTTAATCACCTCATCTACATCATCTTTAAATTTTTGATTATCTAGATGTGTATGGGTATCAATAATCACAAAAATCCTTTTTTGCGAAATTGTAACATATTTATTTTTTAAAAATAAATATCATCTTGAAGTCATTTTGGTTTGATAAATTACTCAGGCAATTTTATTATATCAAAAGGAAAAAAATGAAAAAATTACTATTTTTACTTACATTGATTTCTAGTGGTTTATTCGCTTTAAATTTAAATACCGCAACAATGCAAGAGCTCACACAAATTAAAGGAATCGGTCCTAAAAAAGCAAAAGCAATAATCGATTATAGAAAAAAACATAAAATCAAATCTGTTGATGATTTAAAAAACATTAAAGGATTCAATAAAAAAATAATTTCAAACATCAAAAATAATGTTT
>JALWNI010000075.1 GCA_027083695.1 Nautiliaceae bacterium
TTAACAGCATCAGCTCCTGCTTCTTTTGCAACATCAATAAGTTTTTTTGCAAGATTTATATCTCCGTTATGATTTACACCGGCTTCTGCTATTATAAAAACTTTATTCATTTTACCAAACTCCCTGCCTTTATAAAACTGTTCTCTTTTATTTCAATATACTCTTTTGTAACGGCATTACTTCCAATAAAACTTCCTCTTTTTACAATCACTCCTCCATTTATCACAGCAGAAGTTGAAATATGGCAAAAATCTTCTATTACAGCATCATGCTCAATAAGGGCTTTTGAATTTATTATACAATTTTTCCCAACTTTTGCATTTGTATTTACTAATGAATGGTGCATTATAATTGTTCCTTCTTCTATTTTAGTATATTTTGAAACATATGCAAGAGGAGAAACAATAACCGGTAATTTGAAATTTAAAGATTTTAATAAATTAAAAAGCCTTATTCTAATATTAGGTAATTTAATTTGACCTACTGTAATAAAAGCATATTCATATTTTCTTCTTAATTTCTCCAAATCCTCATCTCTTCCAATTACCTCATAATCCAAAACCCTATATCCTATATCCAAATTGTTATCAATAATCCCCGCTATTTTAAACTTTCCTTCAAGTTCAATTACATCAATTACACTTTTACAATGTCCTCCACCGCCAACTAAAATTATTTCTCTCAAAGCACCACTCCGCTTGGAATATTTACAATTCTCTCTTCTAAATATTCTGCATTTTTTAACTCATCTCTTTGGCAGTTGTTATACATAGGAAGTTTATTCATAAGTCTCCATATAGGTCTTGTCATAACTTTATTTTTGTTTGAATACTCTAAAAATTCATCTCTTTGTTTTTTATTGTATAATTTTATAGCATTAAGCCAGTAATTTGATTTTGCATTTTTTGGCTCTTTTATAAATTTTATTCCTATTGAATCAAAAAACTCTCCATATTTTTCAGCAAGTTCTCTTTTATTTTCCAAAAATTTATCCAAATTTTCCATTTGGGCAACAAGAAGAGCTGCATTTATATTTGGCATTCTAAAATTATAACCCACTTCATCGTGTATATATTCATATGGATGTGGTATTTTTGCAGTAGTTGTAAGATGTTTTGCTTTTTTAGCCAATTCTTCATCATCAGTTACAATTACTCCACCACCTCCTGCTGTTATTATTTTATTCCCGTTAAAACTAAAAATTCCCACTTTTCCAAATGTTCCGGTATGTTTATTTTTATAAAAACTTCCAAGAGATTCAGCGGCATCTTCTACTAATTCTATATGCCATTTATCACAAATTTCTTTTATTTCATCAATTTTAGTAGGGTGTCCAAATGTATGCATAGGCACACATGCTTTTATAATTTTTCCGGTAGTTTTGTTTATACATTTATTATCTATTATCTCACAATTTTTTTCTAAAAACTCTTTTAAAGATTTTGGAGACAATCCCAATGTATCCAAATCCACATCCACAAATACAGGTTTTGCCCCACAGTAACTTATTGCATTTGCAGTTGCCACAAATGTTAAAGGCTGAGTTATTACTTCATCTCCCTCTTTAACTCCCACAAGCTTCAAAGCAACAAAAAGTGCAGATGTTCCGTTTGAAACAGCAACTGCATATTTGCTTCCTACATAATCAGCCAACATCTCTTCAAATTTATCTACATATTTTCCAACACTTGACACAAAAGTAGAATCAATACATTCATTTAAATATTTTTTTTCATTTCCTATAAATACCGGCTCATGTAATGCAATAAAATCTTTTTTGTAAATGTCTTTTATAAAATTTGTTATTTTTTTATAATTTTCCACTTTCTTTCTCCATAAGTCTACATTTTCTCATCAAGATATTTACCTCTTTCAAGGTGCTTAAATTCAGGGAGCATATATTCAAATAATTCAACTATCTCTTTTTTATTCCATTCCAAATCATTTTTCATTTTATTTATTTCATTCATAAAACGTTCCAATTTCTCTTCTTCAAAAATAGGTTCATTTTTAATAATTCCAATACCTTTAAATCTATCCCAGTCAATGACATTTTCATCCGTATAAAATTCTTCAAAATCTTTCTCACCAGTTGTATCGCTTATTGTAAAAAGACAAGGCCATTTACCTTTTTGAGGAAGAGTTTTTACAAGCTCTCTTGCTTCTTCTTCACTTTCACAGATATAAGGCTCATATCCTTTCATTTTTAAATAATTAACAGCTATTTCGCTAAATGTCATTAAATGAAGTTTTTCGCTAAGCTTTGGGAAAAATATATCTCTATTCTCTCCAAAAATTGCACTCATAAGACATAATTCCCCACTCTCTTTTGGGGTAACAAAATATCTTTTTATATCTTTTGGAGCTACAATTGGCTGATTTTTTTCTAGTCTTCTATTGAATGAATATAAAAGACTTCCGTCACTAAATGCAACATTTGCAAATCTCGCGGTTGAAACAGGAATTTCTAAACTTCTTCTCATTAAAAAAAGCTCCATTATTCTTTTACTTGCACCCATCATATTTACAGGATTTGTTGCTTTATCAGTAGATACGCAAAAATATTTTTTTGTATTATTCTCAATGCTTTGAATAAGTGTTTTTTCCGTATTTAAAATATTAACTTCAATCATTCTCATTAACGTAAAAGGGTCTTTTTCGCTTCTTACATGTTTTAGAGCAGAAAAATTCAAAACATAATCATACTTTCCATCATTTTTTATAAAAGCATCATATTCAAAACTTCCAGCATCAAGGGCCAATGTTTTAAATTCTCCATCAATATATCCTAAACTACTTCTAATATCTCTAACTAATTCAACTAAATTATTTTCACTGATATCAACCACATGTAACTTTTTAGGATTTCTCTTAAAAATCTCTTTAACTGTAGCACTTCCAATGCTTCCAGCTCCACCTATTACTAAAAATGAAGAATTGCCTATGATATCTTTTAATTCTTTTTCATGTTTTTTTATATCTTCCTCAAAAAGCTCCTTGTCTCTTCCTATTAATTTTAATATATCTTTATCCATATAAAAACTCCTTGATTTTTTACTCATCTCCAACAATAATTTTATTTTTATTCTTTTCAAAAGTCTTTTTTCCTATACCTTTTACATTAATAATATCTTCTACTTTTTTAAATTTATGCTTTTTACGATACTCAATAATCGATTTTGCTTTTGTAATTCCTATTCCTCTTAAAGTAATCAATTCTTTAATAGAAGCATTATTGATATCTACTTTTGCAAATAATGCCACAAATAAAACTAAAAATAAAATAACCTTTTTCACTCTATTTCCTTAATCTCTGCCATAAATATCTCTGGTATATACTTTATCTTTAAATTGCTCTAAATCTTTTTCCATTCTGTTTGCAAGAATTATATCGCATTTTTCAAGCTCATTTAAATCATTTGTTACAGGTATGCCGTCTATCTCTTTTTCTTTCGCAACAGGCTCGTATATTACCATCTCAACAAACGGTTTTAGCATATTTATTACATCAAATATTGCGCTGCTTCTGAAATTATCACTCCCTGCTTTCATTATGAGTCTGTAAATACCTACTTTTTTCGGATTTTTATCAAGTACTCTTTTTGCAATAAACTCTTTTCTAAGCACATTTGAATCCACTACTGCTTCTATCAGTTTTTGAGGAATGTTTTCAAGTGTATAGTTTGCTAAAAGCTGTTTTGTATCTTTTGGAAGACAGTATCCTCCGTATCCAAAGCTTGGATTGTTATAATGCATTCCAATTCTTGGATCAAGACAAATACCTTCAATTATATCTTTTGTATTAAGATTTTTCATCTCAGCAAACATATCAAGCTCGTTAAAAAACGCTACCCTCATAGCAAGGTAAGTGTTTGCAAAAAGTTTTACAGTCTCAGCTTCTGTATTGTTCATAAAAAGAATAGGTATTGTCTCTTTAAATGCACCTTCTCTTAGTAAATTCGCAAATATTTCCGCTTTTGTAGATTTTTCTCCTACAATAATTCTACTTGGATATAAGCTATCATATAGTGCTTTTCCTTCTCTTAAAAATTCCGGTACAAAAAATATATTTTTATAATTAAACTCTTTTTTTATTCTTTCAGTATATCCAATAGGAATGGTTGAGC
>JALWNI010000076.1 GCA_027083695.1 Nautiliaceae bacterium
TTTATTTTTATTATTTTCTCTTAGTATATTTTACTTTCTTTATTCTTTTTAAAATTATTGTATAATTCCCCAAAAAAGGTGTTTGATGGTAAATCTTTTAATATGAATTTATTACATTAATTATATAATTGATTTCTTCATTTTCTAAATGTTCTCCTATTGGAATAGATACCAAAAATTCATCTTCTTTGCATGCTTTAAAATTATTGCAATTTTGTTTTAGATATTTATAAGCTTTTAATTTTGGAAGTGCAGTTGGATAATGAATTCCTGTTTGAATGCCTTTTTTTTCCATATAGTTTCTAAATTTATCTCTATTTTCAACTTGAATTACAAATAAATGCCAAGCGTGATAAATATCTTCAATTATATTTGGAAGTTTTATTTTAGGATTTTTGATTTCATTCAAATATCTTTTTGCGATTTTATTTCTTTTTTTTAGCCAATTATCAAGATATTTGAGTTTAATATTCAATATTGCAGCTTGCATTCCATCAAGTCTTGTATTTCTTCCTTCAAATTCATGATTATATTTTTCACTTCTTCCATGATTTATATATTTTCTTATTTTCTCAGATAATTCTTTATTATTTGTTACAATAGCTCCACCATCTCCATAGGCACCTAAGTTTTTACCAGGGTAAAAACTAAAAGTGCCTATATCTCCAAACGTTCCTACTTTTTGAATTTTGTATTTTCCATTTTCCATACACCATTTAATACTTGCTCCATGTGCTTGAGCACAATCTTCAATAACTTTTAAATTATGTTTTTTAGCAATTTCTAAGATTTTTCTCATATTAGCAGGATGTCCATATAGGTGAACTACAATAATAGCAGAAGTATTTTCATTAATATGTTCTTCAATGCTTTTGGTATTGATTTGATAGTATTTATTACAATCTACAAACCTAATTTTTAAACCATTCCTTGTAACAGCTTCAGCAGTTGCTATAAAAGTATTTGCTGGTACTATTACTTCACTTCCTTTTTGCAGATCAAGCGCCCATAGGGCAACTTCAAGTGCATCAGTTCCATTTCCCACACCGATGGCATGTTCAACACCTAAATAAGAGGCAAAATTTTTTTCAAATTCTTTTACATATTTTCCACCAACAAATGCACTATTTTCAATTACATCAAAAATTACTTTATCAATTTCTGGTTTTATTTCTATATATTGTTTTTTTAGATCCAAAAATTTAATCATCTATTTTCCTTAAAAATTTTGCTGGGTTACCTGCATAAATTCCAGGAGTAGTTATATCTTTTGTAACTACACTTCCAGCACCAATTACAACATTTGAACAAATTCTAACAGGTAAAATTGTAGCATTACTTCCAATTGAAACATCATCTTCAATTATTGTTTCTTTCCATTTGCTTTTATCTCCATTTGCAGGCTTTCCTTCTTTAAATAAATCATTTATAAACATTACACCATGACCAATGAAACAGTTTTTTCCAATTGTTACAAGTTCGCAGATAAATGTATGGGATTGAATTCTTGTATTTGCTCCAATTTTTACATCTCTTTGAATTTCACAAAAAGGGCCTACAAATACATTATCTTCTAAAATACATTCGTATAAATTACTTGGTTCAATAATTGTTACATTATTTCCGATTTTTACATCTCTAATTTGAGATTTTAATATTTTCATAAAATTCCTTTATTTCTTTATTTATGTTTTTTAAATTACATTCACTTTTACAAAAAAATCTTTTATTATCAAATTTTTTACCAATATTTTGTTTGATATATTTAATTGCTTCATCAATATTATTTGTCCAAAGCATTAACTTATTATCTATTAAATATTTATCATGAATTAACCAAATAGACCTCATTGAAATAGTAGGGATTCCCATATACACTGCTTCAAGTGTCATAGTTCCACCAGCACCTACAAAAAAGTCGATAAATGGATAAAACTCTTCTGGTTTTAGTTTATCTTCAATTATATAGGCAAATGGGAACTCTTTTTTTAAATATTCACTGCCATATCTTGGAATAACAACAATATTAAAGTTTTCATTTTTTAATCTTTTAATAAGTTCATAAATAAAAGGTTTTTTCTCTTTTACATAATGAGCTTTGTATTCTTCTTCTCTAATTAAAATTGTGGGTTTATTTAAAGGAATATTGTATTTTTTTCTAAAATCTTTTTTTTCATTTTTTTTAATATCTTTCATCCATAAACATACATCAATAAAATTATAACTTTTGGTATTTATGTTGTTTTTTTCAAAAATCTCTTTTGGAATTACAAACGGATAATAAACAATGTCGGCAAAAGGAAGTGTTAGTTTTGATACAGGGGTTAGATTATAGTGAATTTTATTATAGTTTGGTTTTAAAACAATAGGAGTATCATAAAAAGTAATAATGGGTATTCCAACACCATAAGCAAATTGAGAACTATCTACTACCGCTCCATTTATTAAAAGCTTAGGATATTCTGTTTTTTCGAAAAGATTTAAAAATTCTTCTTGTCTTTTAAGTCTTGCTAAAAATTTATCTTTTTTATTTTTTCCCCCATAATTTCCTATTAAATGATATTTTAAATTATAACTATCTAAAATTTCTTTTACTTCTATATAATCTTTTGAATATCTTGCAGTTACTAAAACATTTTCTAAATAAGGAATTAATCTTGCAAAAAAGTGTGCATATTTTGGAGTTGCTATATCAATCCAGATCATTTGCCAATTTTTGCTTTCTCTAAGTTTAAGTTGTCTAAAAATATTTCTTCATTTTTTTCTATGCTTTCATACATTGCATTCATTAGTTTTATTGATTTTATTCCTTCTTCCATTTCACAAATTCCTTTTTTGTTGGTTTTAATAGATTCGACTACATCTTTATAAAATTCTATATGTCCAAAACCATATACATTTTCTGGATTTTGGGAAAATTTATCTAAATCAATTCTTTCATCAATTTCCCATTTGACTATTTTATTTGCAGCAAATCCTCCAATTTCGACCATTCCTTTATCTCCTAAAAGAGAAATGCTTCCTTCCAAATTTATTGGTCTTGTAGCAGTTGTGGCCTCAAAAGTTCCAAGTGCACCATTTTTAAATTTTAGTGTAGCTACTGCTGTGTCTTCTGCTTCGATTTTAGCAAAAGCATTTATGCTTTTTGCATATACACTCTCAACTTCTCCAACTAAATATAAAAGCAAATCCAGATGATGAATTGCTTGATTAGCAATTACTCCTCCATCATATCTCCAAGTACCCCTCCAACTATCTAAATTATAATAATCTTGAGTTCTTGCCCATCTTACACGGGTAGTAGCTAAAAATATATTTCCAAGTTTTTCTAAATTTTCTTTTACTTTTTTAATTGGAAGATTAAATCTATTTTGTTTAACAGTAAAAAGTTTTATTCCTGAATTTTTTGCTTTTTTTATTAAATCTTCGGCTTCATTGAATCTTAAAGTCATTGGCTTTTCTATTATTAAATGTTTATTAAATCCCATTATTTCAAGCGCGTGTTTATAGTGCATTCCACTTGGAGTCAGGATTGAAACTATATCAATATTTTCTTTTTTTAACATTTCTTTATAATCTTTATAATAAGGAACATTGAATTGTTTAGCTTTTTCTAAATTAATGTCACATACGGCAACTAATTTTAAATTATTTTTTTCAATAGCTTCTAAGTGTTTTTTACTTATTCTCCCACAACCAACAAATGCAATTTTCAAATTATTTCCTTTAATTCATTAAAAATAGCTAATCTAAATTCAAATAAATTTCCTCCCCACCATTTTCTATCGGGAGCTTCAAAACCTATTTTATCAAGTCTGTAAACTATTTTTTTAGGTAAAAACTTTTTAGCAAATTCTCTTAAAAAATATTTACTAAGACCATTTTTAAACTTATATTTTATCGGCAAATTTAAAGAAAACTCAATAATCCTATAATCTGTAAAAGGAGTTCTGTTTTCAATTGAAAAAGCCATGGCATTTCTGTCTTCATATCTTAGAAGCTGAGGCAAATTTAGTGAAAAAACCTCATCTTTTAGCGATTTTTTTAAGTTTTTATCGTATTTTTTTAAAAGTAAATCATAATTTGGAGTATAATCTTTTAGAA
>JALWNI010000077.1 GCA_027083695.1 Nautiliaceae bacterium
ATATATAGCAACATCTTTATCAAACTCTAGCAATGTAAAAAAATCTCTTTCCAAAATTGATTCAAAAGCTAACTGTTTATTATTTTTATAGCTTTTGAAGTACCCAACACATGAGATGTAGCTTTTCTTTATTTTTCTGACAGGCATAATCTAATTATATCATAAATAAAAAATATTTTTATATGTAAAGATAATAACATTAATTATTATAAAAATATATTTTATATCTTTACTTATTTGTTTTTGTAACATTTGTTTTTTGGAAAATAATATTCTTAATGATATTTTATTTAGTTTAAATAACTAAGTAAGTATGATAAGAATATTTATTTGATTGTTTTATATGGAGATTTATGGAAGTTTTAGTCGAAGAGTTGTTGGCACAAGATGAGTGTAGTTGGTTGGAATTTAAGTCTTTTTGGTATTGGAATAATAATGAGAGTCCTCAAAATGGATGGGGAGAGCTTTTAAAAGACTTTAGTGCATTATTTAATACAAATACAGGTTTGCACGATAAGAAGTACTTTATTATTGGTTATGATGAAAAAACAAAGAAAGTGCAACAATTCAACATAGATAAGAAAGGAGAAGTCCTTGAAATATTTAATGATTTGGACAGTTTTAAAAAGATATTTAGATCAAAATTAAAAAAACATTTTAAGTGTTATCCTGAATATAAAAATTCAACAAACTTAATTGATATTGATATTCTATTTGAGATTGAAAAAGTCTGTATTAAAGAAAAAGAGATTCTTCTTATCACTATAAAAAGTGCACCATATTTATTAGAACTAAAAAAGAATTTACAAGCAAATGAAACATTTCGAGAAGGTGTCATTATAGTTAGAAAAGATAAACTTGATAGCTCACCAGAAAATGCTAGTGCGGATCCTGGATTAATTCTAAAACTTGAAGATCAAGTCAAGAAAGTTCAATTAGAAAATTATCCTGAAAAAGAAATTAGTATTAAAAAAATTGTTGATGTATTTAAAGAACATAATTTTCCATCTGCAATAATTAGCAATAAACCTAATGAGCACAGTTTGTCATCAGGACTTTCATTTGAAATTTATACTTTAAAAAGTGAATATAGTTCAACAATCCATTTTGTATATTTTTCCAAATATACTACTTTTCAAAAATCTTTAACTTATATCTCAGAAAACAATCTTTTAGAAAAAAATAGTAAAAAAATTGTTTTAGTTGATGAACGCAATAAAAAACATGGTAGAACAGATTTAAAGCAGTTGAAAAAACTATTTTTAGCAGAATATAATGATGTAGAAGTTTATTATTTAGAAAAATTCGCTATTGAAAAGCTGTATAAACATTTGTTTCATGATGAACTTTTTCATGAAGGAAACTTCAATATAAAAGATTTCATTAAGCCATTATCAGATATGTCAGAAACAAAAACAGCTGATTTACTTTTAAAAGAATGGTATCAAAGTCAGTATGATCCTTTATTAGTAATAAAGGGTTTGGGAGGAATTGGAAAAACAACTGTTATCAAATATTTTTTAGACAATTTATATAAAGCATCAGGGAGCAAAAATTTACATATTTTATTTATTAATTCTCATGAAATTATAGATGATATTATGAAGCATTCTAATATAGATGATATTTTTGATTTTTATAGAATAGTGGCTGATAAAAATGATATTAAAGAGAGATTTGATAAAAAACTATTAGAACTTTCCATTGATAACGGAAATATGATTATTGTTATAGATGGTTTAGATGAAGTGATAGCTAAAATGGGAAGCAAATTTAACCTTAATGTGTTTATTAATTCGATTTTTAAAGACTATTCTGGGAATATGTCTAAAAGTAAAATTATTATAACTTGTAGAGATTTTTTTTGGGATGAAGATGAATTTGAAGATATAAAGACTATGTCTTTAGAGCCATTTAATGAAGATATGGCAAAAGAGTATTTTGAAAAATCAGCTAAAAAATATAATTTTAAAGTTGAGAATGCTATGAAGTTGGCGAATGAATTTGCTTTAAAAGTTGATGGTGAAAAAATAAGTTTTGTACCATATGTCCTTGATATGATTAAAGAAAATTTATTGCAAGATGATAATTTAAATAGTACATTAAAAACAGAAAAATTATTACCAGATACAATTACAAACGATTTTATAATTGCCAAAGCATGTGAAAGAGAAATAGTTAAATTAGATAATCTTTCTATAGATGAACAACTTGAGATCTTTATGTATATAGCAATTGAGTATAGTGGAGTAGTACATGAAAAGCAGTTTAAGAAGCTAGCTAAAGAATTAAAGAAAAATTCTTCAACCTTTATGAAAAAATTTCAAGCACATCCATTATTGGAGTATCAGAACGAATTTTTAAAGTTTAGATATGACTTTTTCAATGAATTTTTTAAAAATTTAAAAATTGTATCTTTTTTGCAAGAAAATGATTTTGCAAAAATTGATCAAGATATTGTTGAAATATTGATACATCATATTAGCTATGATGGTAGTTTATCTAAAGCGTTAAAATTGCGATTAGAGAATAAAGTCAATCTTGATGATTTAAAGTTTTCTGTTCTTGATTTTTTATCTAATAATATTAATGATATTGATTTTTATGATGAAGAAACCGCCAAGCGATTAAATTCTTCATTGTTTATTTTGTTATTAGTTTTGGCTAATGTGAATGATATTGAATCTAGAACATCACTATTAAAAGAGATTTATGAACAAGATAACAATTTTATTGCAAATTTATCTATAATAAACTTACATACAACTTCTGGTAATAGACCAGTATTTGATTTTTCAAATATGAAGCTTAATAATTGTCATTTTGAAAATTATGAATATTTTACAGAATGTAAATTCAATACAGAGACATTTTTTGAAAATTCAACTTTCATTGCACCATTACATAGAGATGTTATTAATTCTCAGTTGACTTGGAATAATCTTGAAGCAGAAACATGTAATACAGAGGGTATTGTAGACATTCTAAATTTAAAAAAAGAACAAGAAGAACAAACGGATGATTACCTACGAGTAAGTTTAAAGAAAATATTGAAATTCTTTTGGACAGGTAGTGTCTTTAAGCAAAAAACAGAAGAAGAATTATCAAAAAGGTTGAGAGATCATTATCGTTTATTTGAGCAGTTAATAAAAGAAAAAATTTTCATCAAAAAAACTGTAACAACAAAGAAAAAAAGGTTTGAAACTTGTTATGTTTTAGATGATGAGTATAGTAATTTAAGAAAAGTTATGGAAGAAAATGAAAGCTGTTTAGAATTTGAAAAGATTATTAAAATATTACATAAGTAAATTCATCCATCCAATAATAAGATTTGTTGATAAAAATTATCTATAAAAAATATAATCAATCAAACCAAGGCAATAGATTGATTAATAAACGGATAACATTAATTTTTGTAAATGACAGTAATCTTCGCGATTTTATTTGCTATTTTACTTTTTTAAATTCTTAGAAGAAAACAGTGTTCCTTTGGTATAAGCATCTTCAAATAAAAATTCTCTTGCTGATGTTAAATCATAGCCATTACATAAAAACATCTCTTTATTATGATTCATCATATATTGTGCAGCTTTTAATTTTGTAACGATTCCACCCGTAGCAAATTCATTATTTGGTGAGTGTTCTTGTTCTAACTCTTCATCTTTAATCTCTGAAACGAGTTTTCTAATTTTAGCCTTTGGATTTGTTTTTGGATTCTCTTCATAGTATCCGTCAATATCACTTAAAATGATGAGAATATCAGCATCAGTATAATGTGCAACATGTGCTGAGAGTTGGTCATTGTCGCCAAAGAGTTGTTCCGGTGTTGTAGATATGTCATTTTCATTTACAATAGGTAAAATATTGTTTTCTAGAGTCCTATCTATGATTTGTTGAAAAATCTTTGTATGCACTCTTGAGTCAAAATCCTCTTCGGTCAATAAAATTTGAGCTATATCGACATTGAAAATATCAAATTTATTTTTATAACTGCTCATAAGTATTGGCTGTCCAACTGAAGCTAAAACTCGCTTACTCACCTCTTTTTTT
>JALWNI010000078.1 GCA_027083695.1 Nautiliaceae bacterium
CCTGGTAGCTCGTCGGGCTCATAACCCGAAGGTCGCAGGTTCAAATCCTGCCCCCGCAACCAAAAAAACTCTTCCATATAGTGTCAGTCACTTAATTGTATTTTTTATTTTGATATAATTTCATAAAAATATAATGGTGGTTAAATGATACTAATCGGTTCAAAATATATTTTTAACGAATTGGAAAAAGAAGTACTTAAAAAAAATATTGTTTATGTAAAACCTGATAAAAATGAAATTGAAAAATTATTAAAAAAAAATGATTTTGAATATCTTATATTAAATACCGACAATGCAGATAATGAACTAATCAAATATCTCACATCCCTTGAGCTTCAAGGTTATAAATTCTTAACTATTGAACATTTCCTTGAAAATTATCTTCAAAAACTTTATATCCCAAATAATAACACTAAAATTTCATATCTTGAAGAGATAAAACCTTACAATAGATTTGAATATATAATCAAAAGAATTATTGATTACTGCGTATCCATACCTCTTTTGATTATAACTTCTCCGATTATGGCTTATGCCGCATACAGAATAAAAAAAGAATCTCCCGAAGGTCCTGTAATCTTTAAACAAAAAAGGGTAGGCAAAGGCGGCAAAGAATTTATATGTTATAAATTCAGAAGTATGATACCGAATGCCGAAAAAGGAAAACCCAAATTTGCAAGTAAAAACGATCCAAGAGTTTTTAAGTGGGGAGCATTTATGAGAAAAACCAGAATTGATGAATTGCCTCAGCTTATAAATGTCTTAAAAGGGGAAATGCATTTAGTGGGTCCTAGACCTGAGAGAAAATATTGGATTGATGTTTTTGAAAAGGAAATTCCTTATTATAACCAAAGACACCTTGTAGCTCCCGGAATTACAGGATGGGCCCAAGTAAACTATCCTTATGGTGAAAATGCTCTTGATGCCAAACAAAAACTTATGTATGATTTGTACTATATCAAAAACTGGTCACTGTGGCTTGAGATTAAAACTATTTTAAAAACATTAAGTGTAGTAATAGAAAAAAGAGGGGTATAAATTTAACTCTTTACTCCACAAAAATCTAAAACTCTTTTTTTATCATTAATTTTTAATGTTTTAAATTCTTTATGTCCTACTAAAAAAACAATAATATCACTTTTATCAATTGCTTCTTTATAGTTATATAATTTAAACTCCTCAAATTTTTCCACATTAGGCTCTACTGCCAAAACATCCATTCCCTCATTTATTAATCTTTTTGTAATATAAAGTGCCGGTGATTCTCTTAAATCATCTATATCGGGTTTAAAAGCAAGCCCCATACAGGCAATTTTAGGTTTTCTTTTATTTTCTATTTCAAATTTTAACGCTTCATTTTTTATTTTTTCTATAACCCATTCAGTTTTATAATTGTTTACTTCTCTTGCACTTTTTATAAGTTTTGCCTCTTCTTTATTGTCACTGACTATGAACCAAGGGTCAACTGCAATACAATGTCCTCCAACACCTACTCCCGGATACAAAATATTAACTCTTGGATGATGATTTGCAAGCTCTCTTAACTCCCATACATCTATTCCATACTTATCACAAATAATACTTAATTCATTTGCGAATGCAATATTTACATCTCTAAAACTATTTTCAGTAAGTTTACAAAGTTCGGCAGTTTTAGCATCTGTTTTTAAAATTTCTCCGTTTACAAATGTTTTATAAAATTCAGACACTTTTTCAGTTGCTTCTTTTGTAAGACCCCCGACTATTCTGTCATTTTCTACAAGTTCCGTCATGATTTTACCTGGTAATACTCTTTCTGGACAATGAGCAATATATATTTTTTGAGTATCTATCCCGCTTTCTTTTAAAACTCCTTCAACCTTTTGAGTAGTTCCCACAGGAGATGTTGATTCCAATATTACCAAATTTCCTTCTTTTACATATGGAGCAATTGACTTAGTAGCACTTATTACATAATCAATATTAGGAGTTGGAATATCATATCCGCTTTTATGAAAAGGGGTCGGTACAGCTATTATAAAAACATCAGCCTCAGCGGGTTTAATATCTGCTTTTAATTTTCCACTTTTTACAGCCGCTTGAACAAATGTATCTAAATCAGGCTCAACAATATGAATTTTTCCTTTATTAATGGTATCCACCACATGTTTTTGGATATCTACTCCATGAACATCATATCCCCTGTTTGCTAAAAGTGCAGCAGTCGGCAGCCCTATATATCCAAGTCCTATTACACAAACTTTCATTGTATTTTTTCCCTTAAAAATTTTATTATTTTTTTACTTGCTTTACCATCTCCATACGGATTATTCGCTTTTGACATTTTATCATATTCTTGTTTTTCTTCTATAAGCTTTGAAACTTCATAAACAATTTTTTCTTTATCCGTACCTACCAATTTAACGGTTCCAGCTTCAACAGCTTCTGGTCTTTCTGTTGTATCTCTCATAACTAAAACTGGCTTTCCTAAACTTGGAGCTTCTTCTTGTATTCCTCCGCTGTCAGTTAAAATCAAATAACTTTTACTCATCAAATAAACAAAAGGTAAATAATCAAGCGGCTCTATTAAATATACATTACCTACATCAAATAATATTTCATTTACCGGTTTTCTTACATTCGGATTTAAATGCACGGGATAAATAAAGTTAATATCAGGATATTTAAGTGCCAACTCTTTTATAGCTTCACAGATATTTATAAAACCCTCTCCAAAATTTTCTCTCCTGTGCCCGGTTATTAAAATAAATTGTGAATCTAAAATTGAAAATGGGAAATTTTTAATTATTTTGTTTTCTAAATTTTTATCGTTTTTTATTTTTTCCAATACTAAAAACAGAGCATCTATTACTGTGTTTCCAGTCACTACAATATTATCTTCTTTTATTCCTTCTTTTAACAAATTGTTTTTTGCTGTATTTGTAGGAGCAAAATGGTATTTTGTCAGTACTCCTGTAAGTTTTCTATTAGCTTCTTCCGGCCAAGGCGAATAAATATTTCTAGTTCTTAGTCCGGCTTCAACATGTCCCACATCAATTTTTTTATAAAAAGCCGCAAGTGCAGTGGCAAAAGTTGTAGTTGTATCACCATGCACCAAAACTAAATCCGGTTTAAAATCATCCAAAATTTTTTTTATTCCGTTTAAAATATTGGAAGTAACATCAAACAAATCCTGATTTTTTTTCATAATATTTAAATCATAATCCGGTTTTATATCAAAAACTTCTAATACTTGATCCAACATCTCCCTGTGTTGGGCAGTTACGCACACTTTACTTTCAAATTCTTTAACTTTATTAAGTTCTTTAACTAACGGAGCCATTTTTATAGCTTCCGGGCGTGTACCAAATACTGTTAAAATTTTCATAAATCCTCCAAAATATTTAATAATTTTAAAGCCTGTTTTTCTCTTATGAAATTTTCTCTTATTTTATTAATATTTTCTTCATTTTTTTTATATTTTTTATTTTTTATTTTTATTTTTTTTTTTATATTTTTTTCTTTTCAAATACAATAGTGTTTCTACAAGTTTTTCTTCGTTTCCGGGCTGATGGACATAACAGTTTTCAAAATTTTTTAAAAACTCAACTGCTTCCCCGCTTCCTCCAAATACTACCGGCAGTCCTGTCGAGAGATATTCATATAATTTTGATGGTACGGCACTTTTAAAATTTTCTCCTAACTGAGCCCATAACACATCACTGTTTTGATATATTTTCAAAACCTCATCCCACTCTTTTTTTCCATGTAATTTTACATTTTCAAGTCTGTTTTCATTAACAAAACTTTGAATTTTTTCAAATTCCACTCCATCACCTACAATATTAAAATCAATATTTTTTAAATATTTAGCGGCTTTTACTAATGTTAAAACATTTTGAGCCAAGCCTATATTACCTACATAAGATACAGTAAAATTTCTATTTTCCTTAAAGACAATAGAACTTAAAATATTAAATTTCTCTTCATCTATTCCATTATAGACAATTACTGGATTATAATTTTTTAAAATATTTTTTTCATATTGATTTGTAA
>JALWNI010000079.1 GCA_027083695.1 Nautiliaceae bacterium
CAAAAGAATTTTATCTTGAAGGATTAGTGCATAAAGCTATAAGAAGAGCGGCTAAAAGATTTAGGGTTCCAAAAGAGAGATTTAAAGACTTAGTTGAACAGGTTGAATACGCAAATGAAGTCTTAATCGATGAAATTCCAAATAATCAAACCAAACAACAATCAAACGCAAAAACAATAGACCCGCTTGAACTTGCAAAACCGCAGGAACAAGAGGAAGTTAAAGCCGCAGAGATTGTAAAAACACCTGAAAAAATTACGGTGGATACTTTTAGAGAATTTTACAAAGGTCTAAATAAAGAGCAAAAAACAGCTTATCTTGCTTATATGCAAGGTGTAGATTTGTCTAAATTATCTGAGCAGGAATTGCAAGAGTTTTATAAAGAGGTAAAAGAGCATGTGGGAGCTTAAAAAATTATCCGATAGCGATTATTTTGCTATCGGTGAACTTGATATAAGCCGTCCTGAAAAAATCGTAGTAAATGCATCTTTGCTTAAAGATGTATTTGATAGAGGACTTTACGAGGTCCTAATTGAGCCGCAACAGCATAGCGAACAGACACTTAAAAATTTTAAAACTGGTAGTGCTTTACATAAATACATTTTAGAAAACAGCACATTTAATGAAGAATATCATTTCGGGGATTATAACCCGGCTAAAAATACAATAGAATTAAACAAAAAGGATGAAGAATTTTTGAAAGCAATTCGGAAAGAATGCGAGCTTAAATACCCGGAATTGCTTGATGAAAAGGGGGCGGAAGTCACTATTTTGGGTGAAGTAAACGGAATAAAAGTAAAGGCAAAAGCTGATAAATTTATAATTACAGGGAACAGAGCATATGTTTACGACCTGAAAAGCACTTCTTTACCTTTACAAAAAATTAAAAAAACCGCGGACGGCAGGGCTTGGGAAGTTGCAAGGCAGATAAGAGAATATCATTACGACTTGCAAATGTATTTCTATAGCCTGCTTGCGGAAGAGTGGCTTAAAGCTCAGGGGATTTATTTGGAGGTTATTCCTGTATTAGTTTTTGCAAGCAAAGTAGATTATAAAGTTAAGCAATTTATGTTAAGCGCAGAGACGATTGCAGACGGGGAGCAAAAATTTAATCATACATTTAATCAGATTCAGGCTTTTGTTTTAAACGGAGCGAAAGCCGTCAATAAATTTGAGGTTGTGTGAAAGGTAAAAAATGTATAACAAAGTAATTTTAGTCGGGAATTTAGTCCGAGATGTGGAACTTAAATATACTCCAAGCGGAACAGCTATCGGACAGTTTGGTATCGCTACAAACAGGACCTACAAAGATACAAACACGGGAGAGAGTAAGCAGGAAGTTATGTTTATTGATGTAAAAGTGTTTGGGAGAAGTGCAGAAACAGCTAATCAATATCTTCATAAAGGCTCAAAAGCTCTTGTAGAAGGTAGGCTTGTTTTAGAGCAGTGGGTTGATAAAAACGGATATAAAAAAAGCAAACATTCAATAGTAGCCGAAAAAGTTCTGTTTTTGGATAGCAAAAATCAAAACAGCGGGTATGAATCGCAAAGCGCTCCTAAGCCACAGAGACAAAAGACACAGCAAAATATCCCATCAATAGATATTGATGAGGGCGATATTCCGTTTTAAAGGATAAGAAATGGTAAAAGAAACATCACTTATGGCTTATCAGGAGCATAAAGCAAGCGGCAAGGCATTATCTCAAAGGCTTCAAATCTTTGAGTTTATAAAAGCAAATCAGTCAGTAACAAGAAAACAGATAGAACTCGGACTTGGTATTGGAATTAATGCAGTATGTGGTAGAGTAAATAAACTGCTTGAAACGGGAATGATTGAAATAGGTTTTAAAGATTATTGCCCTATTACAGGTAAATATGTGGAATTTTTAAGGGTTAGAGACTAAAATTTTGCTTTTTGTGTAAATTATGGTAACATTCCGCTCCCAAAATGTTATGTAATTTAATACATAATGTAATAATATTTGTTATAGTTAGAAAAAAAGGAGATGAAGATGGTTAGATTAGGAGAATATGGAGATTAATTCTCTTTCAAATGTTTGATTATTAATTTTTTAGTATGAGGTTTTCTAATTTTCCATTTTTTAGTAATGTAAAATGGAGTGAATATATTTTTATTAATTTCTTTTATTTCATTGTTTTTATTATCATAAAGTATAGGAGCAAATTTATCTTGTATTTCTTGATGTTTATCTCCTTTTATTATTAGTTCAAATATCCCATATTGATTAGGTGTTTTAAGAGATATTTCATCATTAAAATTTTTTCTATTCTTGAATTCATTTGGAATAGCAATAAGCAAAATAAATTTAATCTTTTTCCATTTTTTTGCATTTTCTATAAAAATATCAAATTCTATATTGTCTTTGCTGCTTTTCCAATTAATAATTTTAATTAATCCATCAAATGAATTTAATTTTTCTATTTTTACTACATAATCTTTAAATCTATTAAATTTTTTACAGTTGAAATTGTTATCTACTTTTTTAAACTTGCTAAAATTTGTATAAGTAGAATTAGAACTATTAAATCCTTTTTTTAAAATAATACTACCACTTTTTAATGGGAATAACTGATATTCATTAACTAAAATAAAATTACCATTGCACAATATTACATTTGTAGTTTTTCTTCTATCTATTATATAAGGACGATTGTCTTTATTATTCAATATCCAAGTTGTCCTATTATAATAAATGAAATAATAATCTAAAAATTTGTCCAAGGTTATTTTCCCTATATTAATAAAAGGTTTTATAATAAAACCTACTGGTACATTAAAATGAGGCATAATTTTTCCTTTTCATTTATTTAAGTAAAATTATACTCTAACTAATATTATTAGTTTTGAGAATTTAGGAGGTCATTTAAAATTCAGGAGGTTACAATGAAAGAAGAAAATATCGTTAAAAAAGTTTGTAAAATACTATAATAAAAAATCATAAAGGAGCTAAAATGTCAAAATTAACTGATAAACAAATTGAAAAACTTAAAAAATTAGGAACTAATAGAACAACAGGAAATGGAACTATACAAATTAAATTAGATAATGGGGCAATAATAAATATAGGAACAAATAAAAATTATTGGATACAAGGGAAAAATAAAGAAGAAGTAAAAAAACAATAGAAAAAATTTTAAATTCAGAAGATTTTTTAGATGAAGAAAAACAATTATTCATAGTGTATGGACATGATCATATAAGTAGAGAACAATTAGAATTTATTTTAACAAAATTAGGAATCAACCACACTAAAGTAACAAACAATACGGGAATGACTATTATAGAAACATTAGAAACAAATATTTCTAAAATTCATGCTGGAATAGTTTTATTAACTCCAGATGATTATTCTATAAATAAATTAGATTTTGAAAAAAATGAAAATAATCCTAAAGAATTAGAACTTTTAATAACAAAAAGAGCAAGACAAAATGTTATTTTAGAAATGGGAATGCTGTTAGCTTCTCTTGGAAGAGAAAATGTAATAGTGTTGAGAAAAGAAGAAACAGAAATACCATCTGATATAAGTGGTGTATTTTATCTTTCTTATAAAGAACATATCAAAGAAACTTTAAAACCTCTTGTAGAAAGGCTTGAAAAAATAGGATTTAAAATCAATAAAGAAAAACTATTAGAAGTTTTATAAGGAGTATAATCAATGAGTGAGAATATAGTTAAAAAAGTCTGTAAAGAGTTAGGAATAACACAAAAAGAGTTGGCGGAGATGTTGGAGGTGCAACCATCGGCTGTGTCAAATTGGAATAGCGGTAAAATTCCTAAAATGGTAGAAATTCTATTAAATCAAATGTTGGAGCTTAAAGAGTGTAAAGATAAATTAAAGAAACTTCAAAACTTCAAAGAGTTGTTAAATGAAATTTAAGGCGTCCGCTTATGCGGATACCTTTAAGGTATTGGGCTTATCCCCCATTCCTTAAAGGGGTTGATTTATCTCTATCCCTTAAAGGGGTAGGCTTATCCCCACACCTTAAAGGTATTGTCATAT
>JALWNI010000080.1 GCA_027083695.1 Nautiliaceae bacterium
ACAAAAACAACAAAAAAATAAATTATAAATCGCTCATTTCATTTTATCATTTTAATGATAATCAAAAAACAACTTATAATCATATACAAATAAAATTTTTAAAAAACTTTTCTGATTTATATGGAGGTATATTTATAAGATTATTTAATCTAAATCAAAACTCTTCCAAACATACAGGCAATATAATAGCAGGTATGCTAAAAACTGATAATTATAATCTAATCTTGGGATTAGATAATGCATATAAGCAAAATGTATATTTGAATTTTAATACACAAATATCAAAATATAATCTTAATATATTATATGAAAATTTGGTTTATTCAAGAAAAACAATTTGTGCCCTAAACCATAAAAGACTAAAAATAGCAATAAATAAATTTAAGCAGTTAAATAATATAAAAGGTCTATGGTATTCGATTGCAGGAGAATATATAGATGATGGAAATTTTGTTTTAACACCTCAAATCGATTATGATTTTTATTCAAATAAATTTTATAACAATCCATATACTTTTTATTTTTCTGGATGGTATCAGTTTAATTCAAAACAAACTTCTTGTTACTATTCTCCTATAAAAACAGACTCAAATATAATTGGTATTAAATTTTATCCTCATAACAATTTTGCCAATATAATGTTAAAAGGTGGAATCGGATATAGTTTTTGGGATAATGCTTTTTTATATACTCTTGCTTTTAATATTAAGAAAAAAACATCTTTTTTTAATTTTAATACAAAATGTTCATATAGCAACACCTCCGGACTTAATGCACCAAATAATTATAAAAGTTTAGAATGTTTTATTAATATGGAGAAAGAATGGTAAAAACTTTTTCAATAATTCTATTATCTATATTATTGTTATTTATTTTAGTTTTTTTATTAGTCTCTTATTATAATACTTTTTATTTTATAAATAATATAATTATAAAAATTGGGGTAAGTATTATCTTAATTTTTATTACTTTGGTTATATTAAGATATATGTTGCTTTTATTCTTTTCAATTCTAAAAATTTTAATAAAAACAGCAGATGAAAAAAACAAAAACTTAACTAAATGTAAAAAAAAAGTTTCAGTAATAATTCCTGCTTTTAATGAAGAAAAAGTTATACAACAATCAATGAAATCTATAATAAAACAAACTTATCCAAATATTGAATTAATAGTAGTTGATGATGGAAGTAAAGATAAAACATATCAAATCGCAAAACAATTTATCAAATTTTCTCATGTCAAAGTTTTAAAAAAAACAAATAGTGGAAAAGCAAATGCCATCAATTATGGCATCAAACATTCCACAGGAGAATTAATAATGGTTGTTGATGCTGATTCAAAATTGGAAAAAAACGCTATCGAGCTTATGGCAAGGTATTTTTCAAATCCAGAAATAGCAGCAGTAGCAGGCTCTGTTTATGTGAGTAATCAAAATAATTTAATAACTAAACTACAAGCTCTTGAATATATTGAAGGGCTAAATATGGTAAGAAACGGTCAAGCTTTTTTAAAACTAGTAAATATAATACCCGGTCCTATTGGAATGTTTAGAAAAAATGCTTTAATAGAAGTAGGACTTTATGATGATGATACATTTGCAGAAGATTGTGACGTTACATTAAAATTGATTGCAAAAAATTATAAAATTGATTTTGAATCAGAATCAATAGCAAAAACAGAAGCACCTGAAAATATCTTTGACTTAATAAAACAGAGATATAGATGGACCAGAGGAATTTTACAAGCAATAAAAAAACACAAATCACTTCTATGGAATTTTAATAAAAATCCTTCTGCATCCTTTACTATGTGGTATATGCTTTTTGAATCAGTTTTTTGGCCTTTTATGGATTTCTGGGTTAATATTTTTATCATTTATCTAGCTATTAGCACAGGTCTTTCTTTGCTAATATTTTATTGGTGGAGTTTATTTACAATTCTTGATATTGCAGGAGCGCTTTATTGTGTATTAATTACAAATGAAAGACTGTCTATTGTATTTTATGCTATTTTTTATAGACTTTTCTTTATTCAATTTATAAATTTAATTAAAATTTTATCTACAATAGAAGAGTGGTTTGGGATAAAAATGGAATGGGGAAAACTTGAAAGAAAAGGAAGAATATGAACAT
The DNA here is from genome assembly GCA_027083695.1 of Nautiliaceae bacterium. Taxonomy (GTDB): domain Bacteria; phylum Campylobacterota; class Campylobacteria; order Campylobacterales; family Nautiliaceae; genus JALTBU01. Next base: position 2,133 of record JALWNI010000080.1, read on the forward strand.
TCTAACATTTTTAGCAATGCTTATTTTAGTAATTACGATTATTACATTAGTTTTTGGCATAATTGCCTATTTTCTTTATAAAACAAGAGAAAAACAAAAAAAACAAAAATTACAAGAAAAAAATTATGAGGAAGTATTGAATGAGGTTGGTGGTAAATATATCTTTTTTGAATAGAATAAAAACAATTTTTGTTTTTATTTTTATTTTAATATTAACGTTTTTAAGTGGATATATAATTTTTCAGTTATTACCAAATATAAACAATAATTTTATTACATTTAATTTCCAAAATAACAGACCAATTAAAATCTTGTTTTCTCAACAAACTGAAAAAATTTTAGCATCTTTGGGTTATAACCCTATTGATTATAAAAATAATATAAATAAACTTGCATTAAAATTAAAACAAAATGGTTTTAAATATGAAATAATTTCAGAAAAACAATTACCTTTTTTAACAAAAAATGATATTTTATTTGCTCCTGACACATATGCCTTATCAAAATTTTCTATGCAAAATATAAAAATTTTTCTTTCAAAAGGAGGAACATTAATTTTTAATTACAGATTTGGATATTTTGATAATAATAAAAAATTTTTAAATGCTTCTAGAATAGAAAATATAACAAATTTAAAAAAATTAACTGCCTCTATTCCCAAACATCAAGCAATTTTTTATATCCAAAAAAGAATTTCACCTTTAACAATGTCAAATGTGCCTTTTAGACAGGACTTAGTGGTTTATGATGCTTTACCTATATTTCATTCTAAATCTATACCGGATATGGTTCTAACAAATTGGTCTATCACCAAACCTCCTTTACTTAACGGAAAATTTTTATCTATTTATGATGATGGGATTGCATGGCATGGTTTTTATGGTAAAGGAAAATGGTTTTATTTTTCATTTCCCACTTATGTTTTTTTAGACATGAAAAATAAAGAATTTAAAAATATTTTTCATAATATATTTAATTTTTCAAAAAAACTTATCTCAGTCTCTTCTTTTCCGTTTTTAGATAAAAAAAGTGGTATTTTCATTTCAGAAGATACAGAATACAAATATCCTTATGGATATAATTTTGCAAAATTAGCCAATAAACGAGATATAAATGTTACGCTTTTTGCAGTGGCGAAACTTGCAAAAAAATATAAAAATATAACTCAAAAAATAGCTAAATTTCAAAATTGTGAAATTGGTTCTCATAGTTACTCTCATTGTAAAATACTTGGTGCTCCTAAAAATATTATGCAAAGAGAAATAATTTATTCAAAAAAACTTTTACAGAAACTAACAAATAGAAAAATTTATGGATTTAGACCTCCAAGAGAAGAAATTAATGACGCTATGGAAAAAATTATCAAAAAAGCAGGATACATATATGTAATGGAAAAATCAAAACCATTTTTATTACCAATGAAAAGAAAATTTGGAATAATAACCATTCCTAGACTTGGAACAGATGATTATACATATTTAATTGATACCGATTTTAATAAAAAACAAATACTTAAACAAATAATAATAGAGACAAATTTTTTAACTTCTTTAAATGGAGTTTATACGCTTAGTGTTCATACTCATCTTCTTTCATATAAAACAAACATTTCTATTTTAGACAAATATTTTAAATATTTAAATAAAAATAAAAATTTATATCCAATGAAAGGTAAAGATATAGCAACAAAAGCCATTTATGCACAAAATGTTTTTTATACTTTTACGAGTACTAACAATTTTATTACTTTGAATATATATAACAACAATAAAGTTTTATTGAAAAATGTTTCATTTAGATTATATAATCCTAATATCAAAATATTAAGTTTTACACCGGAAATCAATAGATATAAATTAAAAATATTATCTCAT
>JALWNI010000081.1 GCA_027083695.1 Nautiliaceae bacterium
AAGGAATTATTTTAAATTTAAAATTCTCTCTTTTATTCCTTTTTGAAGGAAGTCTGTTAAAAAAGATATAATTAAATATATCTACAAAATGAATTTCGACTTCCAGCATATTTTCAATTCCGAGAAATTCCTTTGCAATTTCAGTAATTAAAATTTCTGATTTTATCAAATTGTTTTCATCAACCGCCAATCCTCCGTACAAAACAATTTTGGAGTCTTTATTTGTACCGCTTTCATCAGTAAAAACCAAATACATAATTTACCTTACTGACATCCAAAACACTCAACACTTCTATCCATCACCTCTTCGCTCACCTCAGGAGACTGACTTCTTAAATAATAAAAACTTTTTAGTCCTAGTTTCCATCCAAGTGAATATATTTCATTCAGATATCTTCCGCTTGCTTTATCTGTTGTTATGAATATATTAAGGCTTTGTCCCTGATCTATCCATTTTTGTCTTATAGCCGCGGCTTTTACAAGTACTGTTTGGTCCAGCTCATATGCAGGAGTATAAAACATATATGTCTCAGCACTGAGATTTGGCACTACCACAGGAATAAGTCCGCTTAAATTTTCTTCATACCATTTTCTTTTATAAACAGGCTCTATTGTTTGAGTAGTACCTGTAAGAATAGAAATAGAAGAAGTTGGTGCAATAGCCATTAAATATCCGTTTCTAATTCCACCTTTTACCTTTTCCCTAAGCGCTTCCCAGTCATATTCCATTGCGCTGAAAAGATCCCTTTCTACCAATCTTTTTGCATTTTCATTAGCCGTATCTATTGGAAGAATTCCTTTACTCCATCTGCTGCCCTCAAATTCGGGATAAGTCCCTTTTTCCCTTGCCAAATCGGCACTTGTATTGATTGCATGGTAGCTTATACCTTCAAATATTTCATCTATAAGTTTTAAATGCTCTTCGCTACCCCAAAAAATCTGTCTCTCAGCCAGCATCTGAGCTTCACCCATGGCACCTAGTCCAATGGCTCTGTTTTTTAGGTTTGTATCTTTTGTTTTTCTAACAGGATAAAAATTTAAATCAATAACATTATCAAGCATTCTAATAGCAATTGGCACAACCTCAGCAATTTTTTGTGGCGTATTTACTTTGCTTAGATTAACACTTGCAAGATTACAAACGGCTGTTTTACCTCCAACAGCCACTTTTTCTACTATATATACCTGTTTGCCGTCAATTGAATCAAGAGAAGTTATTTTTTTTGCTTTTTTAATTACTTTAACTCCCCCGCTTTCAACCTCTATGTCATCCTCTTCTTCATACATAACAAAACTCTCATCTTCAAAAGTAACTTTTACTTTATAATGATTTGGTTCAGTATTTTGAAAAATTTCAGTACATAAATTTGAGCTTCTTATAATTCCGCTGTGATCGTTTTGATTTCTTCTATTTGCATTATCTTTAAAACAAAGAAATGGATTTCCTGTTTCATAGTATTCAAGAAGTATTTTTTTCCAAAGTTCTTTTGCTTTTACTTTTCTTTTTGGAATAGTTTCATCATTTTCGTATTCAATATATTTTTTTTCAAATTCTTCTCCATAAATTTCTGTTAAATCAGGTACATCATAAGGATCAAAAAGAGTCCACATTTCATCTTTTTCAACTCTTTTCATAAATAAATCATTAATCCACAAAGCTGGAAACAAATCATGCGCACGGCGTCTCTCTTCTCCCGAATTTTTCTTTAAATCTAAAAAATCTAAAATATCCATATGCCAAGGTTCTAGATATACGGCAATCGCTCCTTTTCTTGTTCCAAGCTGATCTACGGCAATAGCAATATCGTTTGTTATTTTAAGCCAAGGAATTACTCCACCTGCTGCGTTTTTGTGATTGTCGATAAAACTTCCAAGTGCTCTTATTTTACTGACATCCCATCCGATGCCACCTCCGAATTTGGATAAAAGAGCCATCTCTTTATAATCATCAAAAATACCCTCAATATTATCATTCATACTTCCTACATAACAACTACTTAATTGATGTCTTGTAGTTCTTGCGTTTGAGAGCGTTGGAGTTGCAACCATTACCTCAAATTTGGAAATCACATCATAAAATTTTTTAGCCCAGTATCCTCTGATTGCTTTTGGATCGTTTAAATCTATATTTTTTCTATCTTCCTCAGGAATAGACTTAGGATTTGTTTCATTTTGAGCCAGAAACATCGCTACACCCATAAAAAGCTGTTGTGGAAGTTCGATAGGATTTGCTTTTTTATCTTTGATTATATATCTATCATAAAGTGTTTTAATTCCAAGATAAGTAAATTGTAAATCTCTCTCAGGTTTAATATATGAATTTAAATCATCTAAATGATATTTTTCTTTCAGACCTAAAAGAATTCTACCTGCTTTTTCACCTTTTTGAAAATATTCTCTTAAATGATTATATCCTGTAAATCCAGTAACTCTGTGATATAAATCATACAAAAAAAGTCTTGCTGCTACAAAATTCCAATTTGGTCTGTCTATGTCTATTTTATCAACTGCGGTTTTAATTAAAGTATCTTGAATCTCTTCGGTAGTAATTCCGTCGCGAAATTGCAATTTCGCATCAAGTTCGAGTTCGCTATAATCAACTCCATCAAGTCCCTCACACGCTGCCATAGTGTATTTTCTGATTTTTGAAATATCAAGAGGTTCTCTTCTTCCATCTCTTTTAATAACTGTAATTCCCGGATACATTATTCTCCTTTTTTAAAGTCTAATGAAATAATATCTAATAAAACTTAAACTGAAATAAAAATAAAATTATTGAAAAAACTTTATTAAACTAACTCCTAAAAAAGCTGCGATATAAGCAAAAACATTTGGATAAATAGTATAAAAAAGTCTCCATTTCCACTGTGGTACTTCCGCATAAAATGTACTCATTGCCGCAACACATGGAGAATAAAACATAACAATTATTATCATTGCAACAGCAGTTGTAAAAAGCATATTTTTTCTAATTTTTTCAATCAAATTTTTACTTGTATGTTTTCCCCCTTCACCATATAGCACAGCCATAGTAGATACAACAGTCTCTTTTGCAGCAAGTCCCGCAAGTAAAGAAACATCTTCTCTCCATCCTAAATCAAGAGGTTTTGTTATAGGTTCTATTAATTTACCAATTTTAGCAAGATATGAATTTTCCAGTATCTCTTTTTTTATCCTTTTTTCTAATTTAATTTTTTCGATTCCTTTTGCATTTTCTATTTTCAATGAATATTCTTTTATTATTCCTGCTCTTGGAAATGAGCTTAAAAACCAGACAGCAAGAGAAGCAAAAGCAATAAAAGTACCAGCTTTTTTAAGATACATTTTTGTTTTTATCCATAAATCAAATAAAATGGCTTTAAGTTTTGGAAATCTATATTTAGGAAGTTCCATTACAAAAGGTTCAGGCTCACCCTTAAATAACACTTCTCTTAAAATTTTAGCAACTATAAGTCCTATTAGAGCCCCTCCAATATATATTGCAAACATTACATTACCTTGAATGTGTTTAGGGAAAAATGCACTGACCAATAAAACATAAATGGGAAGTCTAGCACCGCAACTCATAAAACCTATGACAAGCATAGTTATCAGTCTGTCTTTTGGATTTTTAAGCGTTCTTGCTGCCATATATGCAGGAACTGAGCATCCAAATCCACTAACAAGAGGAATAAAAGCTCTACCTTGAAGTCCAAATCTTTTAAGTATGCCATCCATTACATATGCTGCTCTTGCCATATATCCTGTCTGTTCCATTAAATTGATACCCAAATATAAAATCAAAATATTTGGCAAAAACATAACAACGGCACCAACAGCAGGAATGATCCCATTTACAATAGAATCCTTAACAATACCATTAGGGAATATCTTACCTATTAAATCACCGAAAGAATTAAAAACAGAACTAATATAATCCATAGGAATCGCGCCAAGTGAGAATGTGCTTTGAAACAAAATCCACATAACAAATAAAAAAATAGGAAGTCCTAAAATTGGATGAATTAAAATTTTATCTATCTTTTCGGAAAGTTTTTCTTTTCTCGCTCTTTTTGCTATTTGTGAAATGATTCCTTTACTAAGCGCAAGTCTCTCCTCAAAAAAAATTTCTTTAATATCTTCTTCGTCAAATTCTATTTTTATTCTTTCTTTACTTGCTCTTAGTTGAGATATCAAATCTATATACCAAGGTTTTTTATGGATCAATTTATATATATCTTCATCATCTTCAAGTAATCTAATAGCAACAAATCTTTTATCAAACTTACATTTTTTAATTTTTCTTTTTACATTAGTAATTTCTTCTTCTACCGTTTCCGAATAATAAATTCTAGGTGTATTTTTTTCCTCATAAGTTTGTATTACCTTTTTAAATAATTCTTCTAATCCAAATTTCTCTTTTGCTGAAACATTTTGAGCTAAAATGTTTGTGAGTTTATAAAATTTATCCGTATCTATCTCTCCTCCATTTCTTGAAAATTCATCATACATATTAAATGCTATCACCATTGGTTTATTTAAGTCTGCAATTTGAAAAGAAAAAACGAGATTTTTTTGCAACTGATTTGAATCAACAACATTCAAAATCAAATCATAATCTTCATTTAATAAAAAATCTTTTGTAACTTTTTCTTCTGGTGTATATGGATGGAGAGAATATGTTCCAGGTAAATCAATAAATTTTAATTTATAATCATTTCTTTGAAATTCTACTTCCTTTTTTTCAACAGTAACACCACTAAAATTTCCTACATGTAATGTTGCTCCTGAAATTGAATTTATAAGATAACTTTTTCCCACATTTGGCTGTCCTACAAGAGCAACTTTTATTTCAATCATTTTTTACCTTTCCATCCATCAATTTTTCCACATCTTTTTCTTTTTTTCTCTTTTTTCATCTGCACCCTTTAATTTTATATTTTTTCAACCTCAATTTCTTTTGCCTCTTCTTCTCTCAAAGCTACATTTACACCGTTAATATCAATATCAAATGTATTTTTTGCAAGTGTATGTTTTAAAACTTTTATCTTTTCTCCTCTTGCAAACCCCATTGATAAAAGTTTACTTTTCAAAGGCTCTTTTGCATAAATTTTTTTAATAATTCCACTCTCGCCAATATTTAATTCATTGAGTTTCATTTTTATCCTTTTAATTATACTCGTTATCTACCCATTTACCGCTGTGTTTTTTGCTGGTATAATATCAAAAGAGATAAAAAAGTTTTTTGACATATATCAAGAAAGGAGAAAAAGTGACAACTCTTAAAACACCATTAAAATCAGATTCAATTAAAATAATGCTTCTTGGGTCAGGAGAGCTTGGTAAAGAAGTTGCTATTGAAGCGAATCGGCTTGGCTGTGAAGTAATAGCAGTAGACAGATACCCAAATGCACCTGCTAGCTTAGTAGCTCAAAAATCTTATGTAATTGATATGAAAAACAAAGAGCAGGTTTTAGATGTAATAAGAAGAGAAAAACCTGATTTTGTACTGCCTGAAATTGAAGCCATTAATATTGATGCACTTTTTGAAGCGGAGAAAGAAGGAATTCACATAATCCCGAACGCAGAAGCGGTAAATAAAACAATGAACAGAAAAAATATTAGAGTTTTTGCCGCAGAAAAACTCGGACTTAAAACTTCTAAATATGAATTTGTCTCAACTTATGAAGATTTAAAAGCGGCATGTGATAAACTCGGTTATCCGGTTGTGGTAAAACCTATAATGAGCTCATCAGGGCATGGTCAAAGTATTGTAAAAACCCCCGAAGAAGTAATTATAGCTTGGGAATTTGCAAAAAGCGATGCCAGAGGAAGCGCTGATGAATTAATTGTAGAAGAATTTATAAATTTTGATTATGAAATTACTATGCTTACTGCCAAAAATGACAAAGAAATAGTATTTTGTCCTCCAATCGGGCATATTCAAAGCGGAGGTGATTATATATACTCTTGGCAAGAGATGGATATGAGTGAAATTGCTCTAAATAAAGCAAAAGATATTGCAAAAAAAATAGTTGAAGGTTTAGGAGGCAGAGGAATATTTGGTGTAGAACTTTTTGTAAAAGGAGATGAGGTATATTTTAGTGAAGTTTCTCCAAGACCACACGATACAGGACTTGTCACACTAATTACACAGTCTCAAAGCGAATTTGCACTCCATATTAGAGCAGTTCTTAATCTTCCACTTGGATTTGAATTTATAACTCCGGGTGCTAGTGCTGCATTTAAAGCAGATAAAGAGACATTTAATCCTTCTTTTGAAATAGAAGATGATGTATTTTCAGATAATTCAAGATTTATTGTATTTGGAAAACCAGAAGCACATAAAGGAAGAAGAATGGGTGTGCTTTTAGTTAGTGATAAAAATGCAAAAGAAGCTTTAAAAACTGCTGAAATACTTATCAATAAAATTCACTTAAAATAAAAACTGATTAAAATTTAAACATTTTTCTCTCTTTTTTCTTACTATATTTATAATAAAATATATAAAAAATAAAGGTACTATTATGAAAAAAATAGAAGCAATTATAAAACCGTTCAAACTTGAAGATGTAAAAGATGCATTATTTGAAATAGGTCTTAGCGGTATTACTGTAAGTGAAGTAAAAGGACATGGAAGACAACAAGGGCATACAGAACTTTACAGAGGAGCTGAATATATAGTTGACTTTTTACCTAAAATCAAAATTGAAATTGTTGTAAAAGAAGAAGAAGTTGAAAAAGTTATTGAAACGATTGTTCAACACGCAAGAACAGGGAAAATTGGAGATGGGAAAATATTTGTAATGCCTGTTGAAAAAGCTATTAGAATCAGAACAGGCGAAGAAGACGATGAAGCTATATAAATAAAATTAAGGAGTAATTATGGATTTTCCATGGATAATTGATACTTTTTTTGCACTTTTTGCTTTTATGTTAATAATACTTATGGTCCCCGGTTTTGCTATGCTAGAAGCAGGACTTGTAAGAACTAAAAACGTAACAACTGTTTTAACAGTCAATACAATGATCTATTTAATTGCAAGTTTAGTATTTTTCTTTTGGGGATATGTTTTAGCATTTGGTGGATGGAATGGTAGTAGTATGAGTATGTACGCTGCATTCTTATTTCAAATGGCATTTGTCGGTAAAACAGTAAATATTATGAGCGGAGGAGTTAGTGAAAGAACTAAAATTATTCCTCTTGCAATATTTACCATATTTATGGCAGGACTTATTTATCCTCTTGTTGTTAACTGGACTTGGGGGGCAAATATGTTAAAAGGAACATTTTTAGATATTTCCGGTATGCATGATTTAGCAGGTTCAACAGTAATCCACTCTACTGGTGCATGGGCTTTACTTGCCGCTATATTAATTATTGGTGCTAGAAAAGGTAGATATAACCGTAATAAAGTAAAAGTAATTCCTGCAAGTAATATTCCACTTGTTGTACTTGGTGCTTTTTTACTATGGATTGGATGGTTTGGTTTTAATGGTGGAAGTGTAGGAAGTATTGCCAGTAAAAATGCGGCAAATACTGTGGCTCTTGTAATTATGAATACAAACAATGCCGGTTTAATTGGTGGTCTTATTGTTATGATTTTAGGATATATAGAGTATAAAAAATTTGATATCACTATGATTTTAAATGGTGCCCTTGGAGGTTTAGTAGCAATTACATCTGGTGCCGATGTTGTAGGACCTTATTCAGCACTGGCAATTGGTCTTATAGGAGGTATCCTTGTATATTATGGTGTTCCTTTTTTTGATAAACTAAAACTTGATGACCCAGTTGGAGCGCTGTCAGTTCATTTAGTAAATGGTATATGGGGAACCATAGCTACTGGAATTTTTGGTAAAAATATTAGTTTATTAGAACAAATAAAAGGTGTAATTGTTGTAGGAGTATTCGCTTTCGTATCTTCTTATATCATTCTTTATATCATAAACAAAATTATAACTTTTAGAGCAAATGAAGAAGACGAAATCGAAGGATTAGACGCAAAAGAATGCGGAATAGAATCATATCCTGAATTTAAAAGGGTTATTTAACCCTTATATTTTAAATTGTTTTATCTCTTCTAATAATTCGTGAGCTAATTTAGCAATCTTTTCTATATAAGCTTTATTTTTTACTATACTTTGTTCATTTTTAGTAGAAAGATTTTTAATAGAATGCATAAGATTTATAAACTCTTCCATTTTTTTAACAATATTTTCAATGTTTTGAACATTTTCTTCTACTTTATCTACAACAACATTCATTTCTTTGGAGACATTTTCAATTTGTTCTTGTGCATTTATTGTTTTTTGTGTCAAATCACTTACATTTTTAATATTTTTACTCATATCGTCACTTGCTGTATTTATTGCCTGAACAATAATATTTATTGTTGCATCTATTTCACCAAGAGATTTTTGTGTCCTCTCAGCAAGTTTTCTAACTTCATCAGCTACAACTGCAAAACCTCGTCCATGCTCTCCTGCTCTTGCTGCCTCAATCGCTGCATTTAAAGCTAAAAGATTTGTTTGATCTGCAATTTCTCTTATTACCGTTAGAATATTTTTTACTTGCTCTGCATCTTGTGATAGTTGAATAAGTTTATTTGAAAGTTCATATTCATTGTCAGAATTTGTCTGAATATTTGTAACTGTCATTTCAATAGTTTTTACAGCTTCTTTTAAATTTTCATTTGCTTTTAAAATTTCATTTTTAACTTCATTTGAGTTTTGAGCTTCATTTTCTAATTGTTCTTTTATTATTTCACCATTTTGTGATGCAGACATAACAATTTCCGCTTCTTTTTTAATATTTTCTGTAATATTATCAAAAGAATTTTTTAATGTAGTAGTAACCGATTTATTTTCTTCGGAAGAAGAATATGCTCTTTGCATTACTTCATGCAATGCACCCAAAAAACTTTTTAGAGCTTTTCTTATTTCTCCAAATTCATCATGCTCATAAATTCTTACATCTATTGATAAGTCTTTGTCTCTTGCTATCATTAAAATGAGATTTTTCAAACTTTTTAATTGAAGAGAAAAAGCTCTAATTATGTAATAAGAGAATAAAATAATCAATAATGAAACAATTGTTCCAATTATAAAGTCAATAATTGCTGTATCTTTTATATTATTTAAATCTTTTTTGATTATTTGTGCAATTTTATCATCAATAAATTTTAAATAATTTATTTTTTTGGTTATGGTCTTAAACCAATATTCAGGATCAATACCAAAATTCCCTATTTTATGTTTTTTTATTGCAATTTTTCTCATTTTTTCAACTTCTATAAAAGCCGGCTTGTTGATTATTTCAAAATAGAGTTTTTTCATTTGAGGATTTGCAAAAGTTAAAAAATCATCAATGTATGCTTTTTGTTCCGCAATTAAAGTTATAAATTTTGTATACATTCCCGGTAAAAATCTATTTGCTCCAAATGTTGCACTAAGAACCGCTCTTTCAATTCCTGCTCTTTCTTTTGCTTTCAAAAAACTGGTATATGCTGCTAAATCCATTGCAATTTGTTTATTTGGTGCATATGTTGCACTCATTCCTATGATCTTTAAAATCAAAGCGTTCATTTCCGTATACCATTTTACTTCATTTTTTAAAGATATTTGAAAATTATCAACTTCTTTTCTTATTTTTGGCAAATTATTTAAATACAAATGAATTAATTTATAAAGAGATTCTTTTAATTCAAGGGGATATTCATTTAAATTTATAGTTTTTAAAAATGATTCAAGTTGTGCAATTCTTTTATCAGTTATTTTTCTTTGATTAATTAAAATAGTTCTAAATTTTTTTCCATGACTTCCAAGATATCCTGCACTAGCACCTCTTTCTTTTTGGGTTTCATGTATTAAGGCACTGAGTTTTGTGCTTAAATTAATTAAAGTTACCAATTTTTCTTTATTTTTAACAAATTCATAATGTAATACCAGTTCTTTTCCTACAAAATACATACTCATAGATAAAGAAAGAATAACAATTAGTATTACTTTTGCTTTTAAACTCAATTTGTTTATAAATTTCATAAAATCTCCTTTTATAATATTATCAATGATATCGACAATATTTGATATAATTAAAGCAAAAAGGAAAAAAATGAAAGCACCTGAATTTTGTCTTCCAAATCAAGATGAAGTAGAAATTTGTCTTAGAGATTTAAAAGGAAAATGGATAATTTTGTATTTTTATCCAAAAGACAATACTCCCGGATGTACAACAGAAGCAAAAGAGTTTAGCGAACTTCTTGATAAATTTGAAAATTTAGGAGCTATTGTAGTTGGTATAAGCCCAGATTCTCCAAAAAGACACTGCAATTTTATTGAAAAACATAATTTAAAAATAATACTTTTAAGTGATGAAAACAAAGAAGTTTTAAAAGCATATGGAGCTTGGGGCAAAAAGAAAATGTATGGAAAAGAGTATGAGGGGGTTATACGCTCAACTTTTATAATAAATCCAGATGGAGAGATAGTTAAAGAATATAAAAAAGTAAAATCAAAAGGACATGCCGCAAAAGTTTTGGAAGATTTAAAAGAACTTATTAATTCCTGATGTTTTGGCAAAACTTCAAAAAGTCGCATTTAATTGCGGCTCATAGAGGAAATAGATTTTTATTTCCTGAGAATACTTTAATTGCCTTTAAAAATACAAATAACTGTGATTTTATAGAATTTGATATTCAGATCACAAAAGATGAAGAAATAGTTATAATCCACGATGAAACTCCAAAAAGGACATCAAATTTCAACACAAATCAAAAAATAGAAAACTTAACATTAAAAGAGTTAAAAGAGTATAATTTTGGCAACAAAACTTACTACCAAACAATACCAACACTTAAAGAAGCTTTAAAAATTATTAAAAAACCTATAAATATAGAAATAAAATCAAAAAAGATGGATTTAGAAAAGTTACTTTTTTTAATAAAAGGCAAAGAAGAAAAAATATTATTCTCATCGTTTCATCATTATCATCTTAAAAATCTCAAAAAATTAAATCCAAAATTATCTATTGCACTTCTTGATGAAGCAAGAAGGGAAGATATAATTGAATATTTGAAAGATTATAATACATATAATTACAATATCTCAAAAAAAATAGCTACAAAAAATTATATTAAATATTTAAAAAACAATAATATTAATATAAGTGTCTATACAGTAAATAAAAAAGAGAAAATAAAATCTCTTTTTAATCTTGGTGTAAAAGCAGTTTTTAAAGATAAATGCTAAAATCCATACCTTTTCATAGCAGCTGCTGCCTCTTTTTTTAGCTCTTTTTCTTTCATTACTCTTCTTTTATCATGAAGTTTTCTACCTTTTGCTACTGCGATTTCAAGCTTGGCTTTATTGCGGTTATTGAAATATATTTTTGTAGGTACAAGCGTATAACCTCTCTCACTAGTATAACCTGCAAGTTTTGCTATTTCATCTTTGTGCAAAAGAAGTTTTCTAGGACGCTTTTCTTCATGTCTAAATGCTTTATATGTAGAATCAAGATTGCTTATATGTCCTTGAACCCACCACGCTTCACCATCTTTGATTCTTACAAATGAATCTTTTAAATTTGCCCTTCCGGCTCTAAGTGCTTTTACTTCGCTGCCTTTTAGTTCAATTCCAGCTTCATATTTATCAAAAATATCATAATCATGGTATGCTTTTCTATTTGTTGCAACTACTTTCATCTCCCCTCCTTAGGCAAAAAAAGAGTTCCGTTTATTTGATTATTATTTAATATCTCTTTAACACTATCTAAATTTTTACCGTTTGTAAGATACATAGGAATTCCTCTCTCCATTAAAAATTTTGCAGCTTTTAATTTAGTAACTATCCCGCCTGTTGCGAATCTATCATTTGGGTCACACTCTTGTTTTATCCACTCATCTTTTATTTCTTTTACTATTTTTATAGGTTTTGCATTTTTATTTATTTTTGGATTATCTGTATAAAATGCGTCAATATCACTTAACATAATAAGCATATCAGCTCCAAAATAGTATGTCACATAAGCGCTTAATTGGTCATTATCTCCAAAAAGTATTTCTTCAACAGAAACTGAATCATTTTCATTAATAATTGGTATTACATTATTATCCAATAAAACATTTATCATTTTTTTAGCATATTGTGTTCTCTTTCTGCTGTCAAGATCTGCGGCCGTTAATAAAACCTGAGCCACCGTTGTATCAAAATTATGAAATCTCTTTTTATATTCCTTCATCAAAAGAGGCTGCCCTATTGCTGCAAGGGCTTGTTTGTTTTCAAGTTTTGACTTATCAAGTGGACATTTGGTATATCCCGCCCCTACTGCTCCTGAGCTTACAAGTATTATTTCATAATCTTTATTAAGTTCGCTTAACAGCTTAACAATATTATCTATTCTTTTACTTAGTTTTCCATTTTCATATAAAGTGGCAGTTCCTACTTTAAATACTAATCTCTTCATTTTCTTCATCTTTTACTTTTTCTAACATATCAGCAAGAGCAAATTTTAAAGCATCAAGATTAATTCTAGCTGCTGCACTTATTGGCAAAATAAAAGTTTTATCATCAAAATAACAAGGATATTCAGGATTAGCCCCATATTTACATTCTGTTGGTTTAATTTTTATTTTTTCAAAAAATTCTTTTATTTTTTTAATATCTACTGTATCTATTTTATTTAAAGCAATCGCATAAGGTCTATCTGAGAGTTTTTCGCTGTAATTTTTAAGCTCTTTTTTCAAAGTCTCAAACTGATAAACAGGGTCTCTGAATGATGCCATATCAATAACATAAAGAATAATTTTTGTTCTTTCTATATGTTTTAAAAATTGAAGTCCAAGTCCTTTTCCAGCGTGTGCCCCTTCAATAATTCCCGGAATATCTGCCATTACAAAACTTCTGTACTCATCAATTTTTACAACTCCAAGTTTAGGAGTTAAAGTAGTAAATTCATAATTTGCAATTTCAGGTCTTGCATTGCTAAGAGAACTTATAAGAGTTGATTTACCTGCATTTGGAAATCCTACAAGCCCTACATCGGCAATAAGTTTAAGTTCTAATATTATTTCAAGCTCTTTACCTTCTTCTCCCGGTTGTGCATATCTTGGGACCTGTCTTCTCGGACCTCTAAAATGCCAGTTTCCAAGTCCTCCTCTTCCGCCTTCAAGAAGCACTTTTTTCTCGCCGTGTTTTTTCATATCAAGCAAAACTTCACCTGTATTTGCATCTTTTATAATTGTTCCGGGAGGTACTTTTAAAATTAAATCTTCTCCATCAGCTCCATGTTTTTTTCTTCCTTCTCCGGGTCTTCCTTTTCCTGCTTTTAAAACTTTTTTTCCTTTAAAATGAGAAAGTGTATTGGTATTATTGTCACATTCTATTATGACATCTCCTCCTTTGCCTCCATCTCCTCCATCAGGTCCGCCTTTTGCTACAAATTTTTCGCGTCTAAAACTCACGCATCCAGCTCCGCCTTTACCTGATTTAACTTTTAATTTTATATTATCAACAAACATAGAATATACTCCTTGCAAAATATATGAAATTTTAACATAAATAATAATTATTAAATTATTGGTAGTTTAATAATAATATGGAGATTTAAAAATAAAAAAAGAGGGGAAATTAATCTTTTGTAGGATAAACTGAAACTTTTTTTCTATCTTTATCTTTGATTTCAAATTTTACATAACCATCAATAAGTGCATAAATTGTATGGTCCTTACCCATACCTACATTATTGCCGGGATGAACTTTTGTTCCTCTTTGTCTTATAATAATATTTCCAGCTCTTACAAACTCACCGCCAAATCTTTTTACGCCGAGTCTTCTTCCAGCTGAATCTCTATTATTTTGAGTTGACCCTTGTCCTTTTTTGTGTGCCATTTCTGCTCCTTAATTACGCTTTGATTTCTTTTACAACAACTCTTGTAAAATCTCTTCTGAAACCTCTTTTTTTCTTAGAATCTTTTCTTCTTCTTTTTTTGAAAATAATAACTTTTTTTCCTCTTCCGTTATTAATAACTTCAAGAGTTACTTTTGCTCCATCAACATTAGGAGTACCAATTTTAATACCATTTTCATCTTTTACTAAAATCACATCATCAATTTCGATAATTTGTTTAGGCTCAGCACCCTCAATTCTATCAAGTTCTAAAATATCTCCTTGATGAACTTTATATTGTTTTCCACCATGTTTAATTACTGCATACATATTTTAACCCTTTTACTCTGGTTTTAGGATGAAATATTACCAGCAAAACCTTAAAAATACCTTAAATTAAGTAAATTTTAAGAAATTACTGCAATACATTCAATTTCTACTTTTGCACTTTTTGGAAGCTCTTTAACCGCAACAGTACTTCTTGCCGGTTTATGAGAGAAATACTCACCATATATTTCATTTACTGCACCAAAATCATTAATATCCGCAAGGAATATTGTTGTTTTTACAACATTGCTTATATCGGCACCCGCTTCATTTAACACTGCTTTTAGATTCTCACAAACCTGTTTTGTTTGAGTTTTAATATCTTCATCTAAAAAATCTCCGTTAGGTGTTAAAGCAATCTGACCGGATGTAAATATCATATTTCCGACTTTTATCGCCTGAGAATATGGACCTATTGCCTCAGGAGCTTTTGAAGTATGTATCTTCTCCATCTCTATCCTTTTTATAAAATTATACCACATCTCCTTTTTTTATTTTACCTTTTTCTACTTTTATAATTCCCTTTTTCTTCGCTTTTTTTATCGCTTCTTTTGCTAAAAATTTGCCCGCTTCTATTAGTATAGGAGCCTTATGAAAATCATACCACTCAGCTATATTTCTCGGTACATCAATTTCAATATCTGCAACATACTCAGCTTTTCTATATCTATAAATCACATCCATCATTAAATCAATAGATTTATTTACAGGTGTCTCTTTTTCTTTAAATAATCTAGACCAAATATCTTCTAATATATTTTGCATTTTTACAGTATCTTTTGAAGGTTTAAAATCTATTTCTCTCTCAGGAGCATATAAATCTACTGCAATTATCAAATCTGTCATATCACTCATAACAGGAGCAATCGGAAGTAAATTTAACACTCCTCCATCCACCAATATTCTCCTATTTAAAACAACAGGGTCAAATACGCCCGGAATTGCAGAAGAAGCCTGCATAGCCTTAAAAAGATTTCCCCTTTGTAGCCAAATCTCTCTATTTTTTGTCAAATCAGTAGCAACGGCAGTAAATTTTATAGGTAAATCTTCTATATTAAAATCTTTGCCTACAAGTTCTTTAACTTTTTCAAAAATTTTACTTCCATCAAGCTTAAAAGGAGATTTCAAAAATTTAAATATATCTAAAAAATCAAGACTCGTTACCCATTTTTTATATTTATCCAATGAACCGCTTGCTTCCAGACCACCTATTACGGATCCCATAGATGTTCCGGCAATACTAACAATTTCAAAACCTTCATTTTTTAATTCTTCTATAATTCCTATATGTGCATATCCTCTGGCTCCTCCACCGCCTAAAACCAATGATACCTTCACTTTAAATCCTTTTTTTTTATTATAGCACCAAAAATTTACAAAAAGATTAAATTAAAATTTTAATATAGTGTCAGAGCCTATTACTTGAAATAAAAAAATGAGAGGAAAATTACATCATTCCTCCCATTCCTCCCATTCCTCCCATATCAGGCATTGATGGTTTTTCTTCTTTTGGCTCTTCTGTTACAGCCGCTTCTGTTGTAAGAAGCAGACCGCTTACGCTTGTTGCGTTTTGAAGCGCAATTCTCTCAACTTTTGTAGGGTCAATAATCCCTGCTTCAAACATATTTACATATTCTCCTGTTGCAGCATTAAAGCCTGTTTCCTCATCAGCTTCTTCAACTCTTAACGCCACTACTCCTGGTTCATATCCAGCATTCTCAGCAATTTGTTTAATCGGAGCTTTTACAGCTTTTTTAATGATATCAATTCCAATTTGTTCATCTGGGTCAACAGATTCAATTTCTGCTTTTTTAGCAGCTTTAAGTACAGCCGCTCCACCACCGATAACAATTCCTTCTTCAACAGCCGCTTTTGTAGCGCTAAGTGCGTCATCAACTCTGTCTTTTTTCTCTTTCATTTCAGTTTCAGTTGCAGCTCCAACTTTAATAACAGCAACACCGCCGCTAAGTTTAGCAAGTCTTTCTTGTAATTTTTCTCTGTCATAATCGCTTGTTGTCTCTTCAATCTCTTTTTTTATTTGATTAATTCTTGCTTCAATAGCCGCTTTATCACCTTTTCCGTCTACAATTGTAGTATTTTCTTTATCCACTACAATTCTTCCGGCTTGTCCAAGGTCTGCAAGTGTTGCACCTTCAAGCGTTCTTCCAAGCTCTTCGCTTATAACTTGTCCACCTGTTAAAATTGCAATATCTTGAAGCATTGCTTTTCTTCTATCACCAAATCCAGGAGCTTTTACAGCAACTACATTTAATACACCTCTTAATTTATTAACTACAAGTGTCGCAAGTGCTTCACCTTCTATATCTTCTGCAATAATTAATAAAGGTTTATTTCCGCCTTGTTGCACTAATTGTTCAAGTAATGGCAATAAATCTTTCATGTTACTAATTTTTTTGTCATACAAAAGGATATATGCATCTTCATATTCAGCTACCATTTTATCTGGATTTGTTACAAAATATGGGCTTAAATAACCTCTGTCAAATTGCATACCTTCAACTACTTCAAGCTCATCTTGAAGAGATTTTCCTTCTTCAACAGTTATAACACCGTCTTTTCCTACTTTATCCATTGCTTCTGCAATTAATTCACCAATTTTTTTATCATTATTTGCTGAAATTGTCGCCACTTGTGCAATTTGTTCTTTGTTTTCAACCGGTCTACTCATTTTTTTAAGCTCTTTAATAATAGCTTCTGTTGCTTTATCCATTCCTCTTTTTACAGCGATAGGATTCGCACCAGCTGTAATATATTTAAGACCTTCTCTAAATATTGCATGTGCAAGTACTGTTGCCGTTGTTGTTCCATCCCCTGCTTCATCAGCAGTTTTACTTGCAACTTCTTTAACTAATTGAGCTCCCATATTTTCAACAGGGTCTTTTAATTCAATCTCTTTTGCAACACTCACACCGTCTTTTGTAATATGAGGTGCCCCGAAACTTCTTTGAAGAAGTACATTTCTACCTTTTGGACCCATTGTAACTCTAACAGCGTCCGCTAATTTTTCAACTCCTGCTAATAATTCATTTCTTGCTTTATCTGAATATACGATTTCTTTTGCCATCTCTCCCCTCCTTTATTATTTTTCAATTTTTCCTAATATATCATCAGTATTTAACACTAAATATTCTTTTCCATTAATAGTGATGTCAGTTCCTGCATATTTTGCAAATACTACAATATCACCTTCATTAATTGGTAGATTTTCATCTTCTTCAACTTCTTTTGAAATTGCTACAACTTTTCCTTCAAGAGGTTTTTCTTTTGCATTATCTGGAATAATAATTCCACTAGCTGTTTTTGATTCTTCTTCCAATCTTTCTACTAATATTCTTAAGCCTAACGGTTTGAACATTTCCGCCTCCTTTTGTCAATTGTTATTTTTAACTGACGAAATTATAATAAAAAAAGATAAAAAAGTCAATAAATTTTATTTAGATTTACAAGAAGTTTTAGTTAAAGTAACTAAAAAAAATTAAGCTTAACCCATCATTTTGTTTGGAAGCCATAACGAAATTTGCGGAATATATGTAATCAAAAGAAGTCCAATTAACATTACTATAAACCAAGGCAATACTGATTTTACTACTTCTTTAATTGGCTCACCCGTTATTCCGCTAGCTACAAAAAGATTTAGACCAACAGGTGGTGTTAACATGCCAAGTTCCATATTTATAGTTATTATTACTCCTAAATGTATTGGATCAATTCCAAGAGTTTTAGCTATTGGCAAAAGTAAAGGAACCATTATCATAATAATAGAACTTGGCTCCATAAAATTACCTGCAATAAGCAAAATAATATTCACGACTATCAAAAATATAACTTTATTTAAATGCATATGAAGCACAAACTGTGTAAGCATCTCAGGAATATTTTCAAGAGTCAGAAAATAAGCAAAAACAGAAGCATTTGCAATAATAAACAAAATCATTCCACTAGTTTTTGCACTTTCAAAAAATACATTTCCTAAATCTTTATATTTAATATCTTTGTAAATAAATAAAGAGACAAAAAGAGCCCAAATTGCACTAACTGCTGCTGCTTCTGTGGGAGTAAAAATACCTCCGTAAATTCCGCCGATGATTATTACAATCGTCATCAAAGCCCAAAAACTCTCTTTAAATTTTTCCCATCTTTCTCTCCAACTTGCCGGCTTTGTTTTTTTAAAACCGAGCCTTTTGGCCCCTATATATGTAACAGCCATAAGCATACCGCCAATAAGTAACCCCGGAATAATTCCAGCCATAAAAAGTTTGCCAATACTCTCATCTGCTGTAACACCGTAAATAATCATAACAATACTCGGAGGAATTAAAATACCGAGACTTCCAGCCGTGGTAATTGTTCCTATTGCATAAGTTTTAGGATATCCGGCCGCTGTAATAGCACCAAACATTATTGAACCAATAGCGGCAACAGTTGCAGGAGAACTCCCACTCACAGCTGCAAATACGATACTTGCTAAAATTGCGGCTATTGGAAGACCGCCCGGCAAATGTCCTACAAACGCTTTTGCAAATTCAATAATTCTTTTTGCACTCCCGCCTTTACTTAAAAGATTTCCTGCCAAAATAAACATTGGAATAGCCATTAGTGCATATTTATCAAGCTGTTGAAATAAATTACTAGACAAGTCCACTAATATATCGCTACCTTCGAATATATATGCTGTTACAAAAGTAGAAAGCCCAAGAGAAACAGCTACCGGCACACTTAAAAACAGAAATAAAAAAAATAATCCAAATAAAACAGCTACAATCATTTTCCTACCTCACACTCTTCTTCAAGCTCATTTATAATTTCTTTTTCTTCTTTAACCCTAAGCTTACTTGAAGGGGTTAATAAATCATCTTTTAATTTGAAAAGCACCATCAAAATCCCAAAAATAGCACTAATTGGCAAAATAAGATAAATAATCCACATATGAACACCCAAATCAACACTCACTTCACCACTGGCTTTCACACCCAAATCTGGATCGAATATAAAGATATAACTAAAATAAGCTATTATTCCTAAATAAATAAAATTAATTAAATCAACAACAATAATTACTGTTTTTGCAAGAATATCTGGTAAATTATCAAGAAGTAAAGTTACTTTTATATGTGTACCTTTTCTAAATAAATATGCAGCTGCAAAAAGTGCAGAATATATAAAAAGATAACTTGTAAGCTCAAATGCCCATTCTATCCCCTTATCAAATAAAAATCTAACGGCAACATTAATAAAAGCAAGTAATACTCCTGCAAAAATAGTAAAAGAGGTAAGGAATATTAAAATTCCTTGAAATATTTTGTCTATTATTTTCATTCACCCTCTTTTATTGCTTCTTCAATTAAATTTTTTCCAATAGTACTATAAAATTGAGGATAAATGCTTCTTAATTTTTTAACCCAAAGAGCTCTTTGTTGCGGTGTTAAATAATCAATTTCAAGTTTCCCTGTTCTTTTTGCATATTCTTTAATTTTTTGAAGTTGCTCATTATTAAGCTCTTTTGCCCAAATTCTTTCTTTTGCTGTCGCTTCTTTCATAGCTTCTAATACAACTTTTTTTAGATTTGCAGGTAATTTTTGCCAAAATTTTTTACTCATTACCACTAAATATCCAAGATATCCATGATTTGTCATTGTCATATATCTTTGAACTTCATAAAATTTTTTAGTATAGATATTTGAAATTGTATTTTCTTGTCCATCAACAACCCCTTGTTGAAGTGCTGAATACACTTCACTAAATGGTAAAACAACAGGAATCGCTCCAAGAGCTTTGAATTGAGCAATTAATACTTTTGAACTCATAACTCTAAATTTAAGCCCTTTGCAATCTTCTGGTTTAATAAGAGGTCTTTTTGAATCGCTAAGTTCTTTAAATCCGTTATCCCAATATGCAAGAGCCACATATCCTTTTTTTGTAACCATTTCTTTCAATTTTTGTCCCACTTTTCCATCAAGAACTTTATGTAAATGATTTTCATCTTTAAATAAAAATGGTAAATCAAAAAGTCCTAACTGTGGTACAAGTCCTGTAAATTTAGCAAAACTAGGTGCAGCCATTTGCACTGCGTTGAATTTCATTTTTCTAAGAACGGCTTTATCTCCTCCAAGTTGAGCATTTGGATATACATATACTTTGATTTTCCCGTGTGAAAGCTCTTCCACCCTTTTTGCAAAATAATCAGCAGCTTTTCCTTTTGGAGTATCAGGAGATACCACATGAGAAAATTTAATAACATACTGTGAAGCAAATGACATACTAACTGCTAGTGCCGCTGATAATAAACCTTTAAGCATTTTCATTTTTTCTCCTTTTTCTTTTATTATACAAAGATAACAAAACCTTTAAATAAATTTAAGTTTTAATTTTTAATTAATGTGAAAAAAAGTAACATTACTATTGACAATGAAATAATTTTTTTATATTATTTCATTCCACGAGGTGAGGTAGCTCAGCTGGCTAGAGCGCCGGTCTCATAAGCCGGAGGTCGGGAGTTCAAGTCTCCCCCTCACTACCATTAAGAACTCCATAAAATTTCAATCAAAAAAATGTTGTTTATTTTTTTATATTTTTATATTATAATTAACCCAAAAAAAGGTTAATTATTGTTTAACAAAAAGAAAAATCGACTGTTTGATATTAGAAAAGAACAAATTTATTTAAAAAATTTAATAGAAAAAACAAACAATCCCATTTATATAAATATGTATAATGAATTTGAAGACATCATTGCACATAAAGAAATGGAAAAATTTATTATCAAATATAAAGATTTTATAAAAAAAGATATAAAAATTGATACAAAAAAAACTTTAAATGAATTAAAAGAAAAAGTGGCATACGAACTTATAGAATATATATATTCTAAAAAAAATAATTAATTTGATATAATTATTAAAAAGGCTTTTCTTGGTACTCGCTTTAAAATACAGACCAAAAAAATTTGAACAGATTATAGGACAAGATGCAATCGTAAAAACACTAACTAACGCACTTTCAAAAAATAAACTCGCTCATGCATACTTATTCTCAGGACTCAGAGGAAGCGGAAAGACAACAACAGCAAGAATTTTTGCAAAAGCAATGCAGTGCATAAATGGTCCTACTCCTAATCCTTGTGAAATATGTGAAAACTGTAAAATGGCAAATGACAATTCTCATATAGATATAATTGAAATGGACGCCGCAAGCAATCGTAAAATAGAAGATATCAGAGAAATAATCGAACATACAAAATATAAGCCCTCAATTGGAAGATATAAAATTTTCATAATTGATGAAGTACATATGCTTACAAATGAAGCTTTTAATGCTTTACTTAAAACACTTGAAGAGCCTCCTGAATATGTAAAATTTATAATGGCAACCACTGACCCGCTTAAACTACCATCTACAATTATAAGCAGAGTACAACATTTCAGATTTAATAAAATTCCTGAAAAAACAATTGAAATATATCTTCAAAAAATACTTGCAGAAGAAAATGTACAATTTGAACCAGAAGCTTTGAGACTTATAGTAAAAAATGCAAGAGGCAGCGTAAGAGACTCATTAACTCTTCTTGATCAAGCAATTACATATTCAAATGCCGAAATAACACTTGATAAAACAGTTGAAATGCTTGGAGTTTTAAATCCTGAAATTATCTCTTCTATTTTTAAAATAATCATTGATGGAAATAAAAAAGAACTTCAAAAAATCATTACGCAAATTAAAAATTATGATATTGAATTTATTATTGATGAAATAATACTTTTTTTAAAAGAAGCCCTTTTCAACGGCTCATTACCACTTATTACGCTTCAAAGGTTTTTCAATATTATTAATGATTCAAAAGAACTTATCAAAATGAATTCAGATAATGAATTTGTGTTGTCTTTAATGTTTTTTAGAATGATTGAAGCTACAAAACCACATAAAATTGATGATTTGATAAAAAATTTAGAACAAAAAATAAATATTGACTCATATAAACCTAAGCAAATAAAAATTGCTCCAAATGGTGAAGAATTATTTGAAAAATTAACTAAAAAACTTATTCAACGAGATAGCGAACTTGGTGAATGTTTTAAAAACTCTATAAAATTTATATCATTCGAAAACAATATTTTAACTTGGGAGAGTTGTCCAAATTCAGAATGCAAGGAACTTTTTAAGAGATATTTTTCACCTGTTATAAGACCTTTAATTAATGAAGTATTTGGAATGGGTACAAAAATTGAAGTCAAAAGATGTCCCGCACCTCAACAAGAAGAAAAAAAAGAGATAAAACCTCAGACAAATATATTAGATGATAAACCCTCTCAGCTTATTAACAAAGTAAGAGAAATCTTTGGGAGCGATGTTGATATAACCAAAATCAATCATTAAAAAAATCACAATTCTGACAAAATCCTATATTAAAAGGTATAACTTTTAACATTTCCCCTTCTTTTACAATTTCTTTATTTCCTAAAATCACAAGGGAATTAGAGCAGCTAAGAGCACTTACCATTCCGGAGCCGTATTTATAGTTTTTATACACTTCCCACTCTCCGCATTCAAATCTGCCAAGGATTGTGTGGTCTTTTTTTGGATTTACTTTAAATCCGCTTTTGTTTTTTGCATAAGCAAAATTATAAAAATATTTCTTTGCCCCGCTAAGTTTTCTAAGTGTCGGTATCATAAGGGCAAATGCGTTTAAATAACTACTAAGAGGATTTCCAGGAAGGGCAAAAACAAAAGTATCATCTATGGCTCCAACCATTGTAGGACGACCGGGTTTTACCATAATTCCCCTAAAAAAGGGTTTTAATCCATTTTTCAAAAACGCCTCGTAAATAAAATCGGCATCACCAAAACTGATACCGCCCGTTGTCACTATCACATTATACCTGTTTTTAAGGTTTTTTATAAATTCAACTGTTTTTTCAAGCGTATCTGGAATAATTCCTATCAAATCCGCACTAAATCCGTTTTTTTCAAGGAGTGCTTTGATTGAATGGGAGTTTATATTATAAATTTCTTCTTCATCAGCATCTTCCCAAGGTTCTTTCAACTCATTTCCGGTAGATAAAATTGCAATTTTAGGTTTAATAAATACTTTTACATTCACTATTCCCTGAGATATAAGAAGAGCACTCATCTCAGGAGTTATCTCTTCTCCTTTTTTAGCTATTATTTCACCTTTTTTAATTTCTTCACCTTTTAAACGAATATTTGCACCTTTTTTAATTTCAGGAATTACAATATATTCATCCGTCACTTCAACACATTTTTCAATAGGAATAACAGTATCTATTCCATCAGGCACCTTAGCCCCCGTCATAATACGCACACATTCATCATCTTTTATCTCAAAATCTTCATACTTATCACCCGCATAAATTGTTTTGATAACTTTTAATTTTTTATTTTCACTTCTTTTAAATCCAAACCCATCCATTGCGGAATTGCTAAAAACAGGAGCATCCCTTCTTGCGAGTATATCCTCCGCCAAAAATTCCCTCAACGCATCTTTTACAAAAATGTTTTTATATAAATTCGTAGGCTTAGCATTATCAATACACCTGTAAAATGCCTCTTTGTAACTTATTTTATCAAGCATCAACAACCTTTTTAAAGGATTATATCAAATTAATAAAGCTTTTTATTTGGACTTTCATACCACTCTTTAAAAACTTTCAAGCATTCTTTACATTCTATATGGATAAATTCAATATTATCTGGAACTTCCCCTCTTATAATCCTATAAAATTTTTCATCATCAAATCCTATTTTCTCAGCATCTAAGCTGCTAGCTCCATAATAAACCTTATCAAGTCTAGCCCAATGAATAGCACCAAAGCACATAGGACAAGGTTTAGCAGTTACATACATCTCACATCCGCTTAAATCAAAATCATTTATATTTTTGCAAGCATCTCTTATAGCTTCTATTTCTGCATGAGCTGTCGGATCGTTTTTAGCAATAACTCTATTATGTCCTCTTCCTATAATTTCCCCTTCTTTTACAATCACAGCTCCAAAAGGACCACCTTCATTATTTTCAACTCCCTTTTTAGCTTCCATAACAGCCTCATTCATAAAACTCATTTCTATCCTTTACTCAATAAATATTATTTTATTTAATTAAAATACAATTATAAAGAAATAAACTAGAAAGTATTAAAAACAGCGGTTTTTTTGTATATTTTAAATATAGTGGCGGAGAGTGTGTCCGCCAAACTTATGTTTTAGATAGTTTCAGTATGTATTAATGACAAGTTTAAAACCCCTTATTTTAGGGAAAGTATTATATCACATTGTTTCAGTTAGTTTCAATAAAGCAATATATTTTTTTGGGGGTAATATTGGGGGTAATGAAATTAAGGAACAGAACTTGCTTTTTCTTTTAAAAGGCTTGATATGAGTTTGACAGATTTAAAAATCAAAGGTGCAAAACCAAAAGAGAAAAAATACAAATTATATGATAGTGATTATCTATATTTAGAGGTCTATCCAAACGGCAAAAAGCAATGGATTTATAAGTATAAAAATCTTAAAGAGTTTAAAATAGGAAATTATCCTGCTTTAAGCCTTAAAGAAGCAAGGATTAAAAGAGACCAGCTAAAAAGGGATATTGAGCTTAAAGGCTTGGATAAAGTAGTAGAGGAATTAAAAGAGCTTAAATTACAGCCTAAAAGAAGATTTGAAAATGTAGTAAATGAATGGCTTAGTATCTACAAAAAAGGAAAAGCTAAAAGAAGCGTCACTACTACCTTACAGCGTTTGCAAAAGCATATTATCCCTGCTTTTAAAGGCAGGGACATTTCAAAAATAACCACTAAAGAGATATACAGCTTATTAAAAAAAGTTGAAAAGCCAACAGCAGAAAAACTAAAATCAATCCTTAACGGCATTTTTAGTTATGCACTCAGTAAAGAGTATATAAAACACAATATCATAAAAGATATAGAACTAAAACAGCTTTTCCATACCTCAGCAAGCAATCATTATCCACATACTATTAATATTGAAGAAATTAAAATTTATTTTGATGAGGTAAAAGATTTAAGCAATAGACCTATCGTTAAAGGTGCAATAAAAACAATCTGGCTCACTGCTTTAAGACAAGGCAGCGTTAGAGCTATAAAATGGAAACATATTGATTTTAATAATAAGGTTTTATTTATTCCAAAAGATAACCTGAAAATTAAGGCGGTAGATTTTAAAATACCTTTAACAGATGAAGCTGTTAAAACATTTAGAGAACTTGAAAAGATAAAGGCAAGTGATTATGTTTTTTATTCAAGTAATAATCATAAAAAGCCTATAAGTGAGACAGCATTAAGGAAATTTCAAAAAGATATAGCTAAAAAATATAATATTGCCTATCAGTCATTACACGGCATAAGACATTCATTTTCCAGCCTTACAAGGCAGTATCTCCAAAGAGAATATAATATACAAGATGAAGTTATAGAAATAGCTATGCAGCATTTAGACAAAAACAAAGTAAGAGCAGTTTATAACCATTATGACTATTTCAAAGAGAGAAAAGAGCTTTTAGAACTTTGGGAAAATTTCCTGTTTAATCTTTAATAACTCTTCTCCACTTTTTTCTTTTAGAGGTAGGGTGAAAAAATAAAAATAAAAAAAATTTTTTTTTATAAAAAAAACTGCGAAAATGGAGAAAATATTATAAAAAGCCTAAATTTAGGGATTTTGTTTCTCCACTTTTTAAAAAAAAGAGGCTTAAAATTGGAGAAAAACTGGAGAAAAAATGGAGAACTCTTAATTAAAAATTAAAAGAAAAAAATAAATAATAAACCTCATCATTAAAGGCTTTTATAAGTAAGGTATCGGTAAAATATAGATACCTTTAAGGCGGTAACAAACCATTCACCCCTTAATGATTTATAACGAAGCTCATTTTATAACCTAACTATTAGCTACCTCATCCTTTACAGGCTTTTAGTTTCCGTATTAGCAAATAATTATTAATAAGCCTCTTTTCTATGCTTAACGCTTAATACCTGTATAATTTCATCTTTTACATCAAAAAGCACTCTATAATTACCAACTCTAAACCTATAAGGCGGATAGTGATTTGTGAGCTTTTTAATATTTGGAGTATTTGGATAATCTTTTAAAAGTTTGATTTTATCAAAGATAATTTTTTGATATTTTTTATCTATCTTTTGCAAATCTTTTAAAGCACTCTTTGAGATTTCAATTCTCATTTATAACCTTAAGTGCTTCATCAAGGCTTATAAATTCATCATCTTTTTTATCCGCTTTTGCCTCTTTAATATTGATACTTTTAACTGGGTATTCTCCTAATTTATCGCTTATTGTCTCTATAACGTCATTCACAGCCTCAAAAAGTTCATCAAGTGCTTTTATATATCTCTTTATTAAAATGTCGTCTATATCCTCTAAAAGCTGATTTAATTCCTCACTGAAAGCTATAAATTCGGCTCTGTTTTGTTTTACTTCTGTATCAGGTAAGGATGTAATTATTTCATTTATTAATTTAGCTTTTCCGATAAGCTCCTCTATATTTTCATTTTTTAAATTGAATTTGAATAATTTAGCAGGGTTTATTTGCATAGTCATTGATTAGCTCCCGTTTTTAGTTGGCTTATTATAACAAAAATTTACCTCAACAAAATATCAATTTTTCACAGCAAGAGAACTTTTCCTTTTGATAAGGAAATATTTTAATGAGGTGTTTATATCTGTATATAACTATCTCTTAAAAATGAAAAAAACATAAAAAAACTAATTTAGTGGTATCCATATCTGTGTATAGCTGTATATAAAGGAAAAAGTAAGTTTTTTATAAGATTATTGAGATATACTTTTCATCGTGAAACTTTATGATACAATTATAAAAGATTTAGAGTTGTTGAGTTAATGAGAGCTACTGGGAGCGGTAACTCCCAATAGCTGATAAGATGGGCGTGAGTGGTGATAGCGGCAACTATCTACCACCGAACATATCACAACATATCATCACACATCGTAATTATACCATAACAATATAAACTTGTATAGGTTTATATACAATCTTATATTGTTTATAGGACTAATTACATTACTCAAAATTGTTTACTACTACTTATTAACCCCCATCTAATCAGCACTCTCATTAATTTTTTAACAACTCTAAAAATAAATTTATTTAAGGAGTTGTTTAATGCAATACAAAAGAACATGTGAAGTATGTAAAATTTTTTCTATTAGCAGGACTACATTATACAGATATGCAAAAGACCCTTATTTTCCTAAACCTATCAAACCCACTAAAAGGGTAACACTATGGAACATTAAAGAAGTAGAAGAGTATCTAAAAGCAAGAACTCAAAAGGCAGAAAGTGCAAATTAAAGAAGTGTTAGGAGTGCATATACCAAAAGAGCTTTTACCTTTAAAGGTTGGAGTTACTTATTGCGAGCTTATGCAGTTGTGGATATTTGAAAAGACTAATTACTTCAAAGAAGCCGTTGAAGAGTTTAGAAGAACTGGAAAAAAAGATAAATTTTAAAGAAGCTAATAAATTCAAAGGTAGCAAATAGCTACACCCTAAAAACTTTTAAGGAGAGGAAATGAAAATAATTAAAAAGTATTTACCAAAAGCAAAGTATCCTGATACACCGCTTGACTGGAAGTATTTAAGAAGCAAAGAGGTGTTATGCCTTATCCAAAAGCTAATAGATGGAGAGTTAGTCAATCAAGTCAATAATAACTGCGGCGTATCAAAAATTACAAATGCAATAGCCCATATTAGAAAGTATATCGGTTATGAAAATATTATGAATGTGAGAATTGAGGGGTTGAGGTGTGATTGTTATGAGTTAGTGAGAACTCCAAAAACTATTATAAAGATGATTGAATTAAGAGAGCTTATTGCTGCAAGATTTAGAGAGCCTTTAAAAAGAGGTGGAAAAAGATGAGGTTATCTCTTTTAAAGGCTTATAAAGGCATTTTTAATTCAAGAGGTGTTATTATAGCTATAAATGGAAAAAATGCAATAGAAGGCACGAGAGGAGCAAATAAAAGCATATTTTCAATTGTTAGAGTTATCAGGACAGACCTTTTCTTTTATATCATCTATGATTTTGGCTTTGATGTAGTTATCCAGCCAAGTTTCAGCCCATTTGGGAACTTCATTGTTATTTTTCCAATTAGCAGAGATACTATCAGGATTAAGACCTGTCATTTTTGCAAATTCTTTAATAGTCAATTTACATTCTTTAAGTTTATTTTTGAACTCTTGATAATTCATATAACAACCTTTAAAAATTTATCATTTATAAGAAAATTATATCAAAAACTTAACAATCATAAAGATAATATCTTGACAATACTTTTATTTTATAAGATAATTATTTTGAAAACTTATAAAAAATAAGAAAGGAGAAACACAATGAAAACAAAAATTATTCCAATAAGTGAGAACAAAGCAATCAAACTAAATGCAAGAGGTGAAGAAGAGTTAGTGGAGCTAAAAGCGGTTGAAAGCAAGTTTTACAATAAAGCACCTATAAAGGAGAGGTTATCTCTTGAAGGCGTTATCAGCTTACTTGGTAGCAATGATAACGAGATAGAAGAAGCAGGAGCGTTAATTGATGCAATAGACGGCTTTTTAAGTGATAGATTTATTACTGGCGTATATCTTGAAGAAGATGAAGAAGCAAAAGATGAGATT
This sequence comes from Nautiliaceae bacterium, assembly GCA_027083695.1. Lineage (GTDB taxonomy): Bacteria > Campylobacterota > Campylobacteria > Campylobacterales > Nautiliaceae > JALTBU01. Next base: position 28,885 of record JALWNI010000081.1, read on the forward strand.
AGAAAAGTTTTAAGAATACTTGATATTTTAAAAAGCAAATTAGACACAATTCAAAGACTTAACAGCGTGTCAATTAATTCACTATTAGACTTAAATTAAAGGAAATACAATGAATGCAAAACTTTTAAGAACCGCAAAAAATATTGATGTAGCAGTTAGGTTTTTAGGAGAAAAAATTGATGTGTTAGAGGAACTTTTAGAAAAACTTGATGGTAATTGTGAAATGAAAGATGAAGTTGTAGAGCTTGACCGCTTAACAAGTGATTTTAATGAATTGTATGAATTGCTTAATAATTTAAGCGAAGAGTTAAATGAAGCAGTTAACGCTAAATAATGAAAATTTAAAGAATTTTTAATGAAAAGAGAAATAAAAATCTTTGAAATAAGCAAAGGTATCTACCAAATAGAAGCAGGGAGAAAAGCTGTCGTAATCCCTGCTAAAAGCCGCCTAGAAGCCTTAAAAAAGGCTTGCAGGTATTTAGGTATTTATTGCAATGAAATTATAGCTAAATTCTCTTTAAAGGCTTAAAAATGACTACATTAGAAAAAGCTAAAAAGCTCAAAGAATTATATCTAAATGGTAATGAAGTTATAAGACTTATGCAGTTTATAGGTTATGAGTTTGATAAAAGAGGTTTTACAAGTATAAGAGCTGAGAGAACCCCAAGCGTTGGTGTTAGAAAAGATGGACTTATTAAAGACTTTGGGAGCGGTTGGAGCGGAGATATATTTGACTTATTGCAAGAGTATCACTCAATGAGTTTTAAAGAAGCGGTGGAGTATATTCAAAAGGCTTTAAATGTTAACTTCTAAACTACCAGACCCAAACAGTTATAAAGATTTTAAGCCGACCGTTCCTATTGTTACCCCTAAAGAAGATAGCAGATATAACCTTAAAGAAGAAATGGAAAAAGCAGGGGTTACTTTTTCTACTGGAACTATTAACTATTTTGAGCTAATTAATATATTTGGGGATAAGTTTATCGGTAAACTTGATTATCAGAACAATGAAATATTAAAAGCAGTACAAAGCGATATGGTAAAGCTAAAAAGCCATATTACACACTACAAAGATGAGTGGGGCTATATTCATACTCATTCATCTTTGGTGGTGGCTTTATATGATAAAGCGGGAGAAATTAAAACGGCGAGTATTAGAAGATACAGAGTTAAAAATGGTGATATTATCAAATGGTATAAAGTTAAAGGAAGTAAGGCGGGATTTATTCCTTACAGGCTAAATGATAATTATTCATATTGTTTTGTAGCTTTTGGAATGGCTGAGACTTTAATCTTTAATATGCTTGGGCTTGAATACTTTATCTTGCAAAGCGACAGCCAAGCGTATAACCTGCCTTATAACCCCTATTTTAAAGCCATTAAAGAGAAGTTAAAGGGCAGACATATATTGATATTACCTGATTATGATGAGAGCGGATTTAAGGCCGCAACAGCATTAAAAGCACATCTCAACACTATCAGCAAACCGAAAATAATTGAATTTTATAAGTTAGTTGATAATCCAAGCAAGGGTTATGATTTTAGAGATTATATTTTAGAAGTGCAGGATAAAGACTTGATTATTGAAAATTTACTAAATCTTATTTAAAGGAGTTTTTATGAATTATTCGGATTTAATTGAGAAAAAATTAAAAATAAAAGAGAAAGTATTTAATGAGAATTATACCAAACAATTAGAGGAAATTAATCAAAATGAAGAGAGAAAAACCCAAAATGTTTCATTAAATGATAAATTTGAATTTTGTAACTTGATAGACAGAATAAGTGATTTGGTGTATAGCAGAACAGAGGCAAGTTACAATCAAATTCAAATAAAAACAATTCAAAATATAGCTTATTTATTTGCTTATGGCGGTTTTAATAAGGTTATCAATAACGCTTTTTACGTATATGATTTATCTCCAACAAGTATGGGTAAAAGCTCATTAGTGAGCCATTTAAGAACTCTTTTATTAAGACCAGCTATTAAAGAGGTAGAAGCTAAACAAAAAGAGGAGAAAGAATTAGCAAAAGAAGAGAAAAGGAATATAAGAGGTTTTAAATCAATTCATACAGACGCAATTTCACCAGAGGCGTTATATATGTATTTTATGCAAATTCCAGTGCAAATGATAGAGATGGGAGAGATGGGAAAACAGATTAAACAAGACCATAAGATATTGCTTTTTATAATTGACGCTTATGGGAAAAGAGTTATGAACATTCCAAGTTATAAAAATCTATTAGATGAAGCAAATAAACATTATATAGAAAATGCACTCTTATTTGTCTATGGAGATACTAATTTGGAGTATTTGGGCATAAAGAACTTTTACGAGCATTTAAAAGGTGGATTATTGAATAGAGGATTAATTGCATTTAGTAAAAATTTTAGAGAATTTGAAAATACTCCTAAAATTTATGAACTTCAATTAGGCGAAATAAATGAATTTAATCTTATTGCAAGGGATATGATTGATTTTTCCAGAAAAAATGATTATAGACCTATAAGAGATGATTATATTGACAATCCTCTTTATATGGCTTTTAAAAAGGATATTTACAATCAAAAAGTAGAACTTATGGAATATAAAAACCCATTTGCAAACCTTTATGTGAGGGTTATTCAAAATTTTAATAGTGTGATGTTTACTTTGCATTTATTAGATTGTTATAAATTAGGTTATTTTAGTGATAAAATAAACAGCTTAGTTGTAGAGCAAAGTGTAGAATTTATGAAAAATTTTATCTCTAATTATGATGAGCTTATAGAAGAGGTATTAAGCTATAAAGAAACCCAAAACGAACTGATGGAACGTAAAGTGATAAATAAAATCAGAGAGCTTTTAGCCTTTAAAAATGAATGCACTTTAAGAGAGATATACAAACCGTTAAAATTAAAAAAAGACATAGTGGAAGCAATGATTAAAGAATACATAAGAGAAAATGGAGATTTTAAAATACATAAAAAAGGTAAACAACTTATAATAACTTCTCTTTAATTTTTCCTTTAAAGGTAGATTTAAAGATTATAGAAAAAGTAAAAAATTTATTCGTATATATAAAAATAAATACATTTTTTAGTGTCAGAGATTTTTCTTTTACTACTCTTTGTAACCCCATATGTGGGTATTTTAAATTCATTGTCACTTTTTTTAAACCTGTTTTTTTGTATATTTATACCATAAGGGGACAATGGGACAGGGGACAATCACACTAAAAGTCCGATATTTCGGATATTTTATTGTCCCCCGACAATGGAGACAATAGGGACAATAATTTTGCTTATATTCCCCTAAAACTGGAATTGTCCCCATTGTCCCCGTTTTTTGGGGACAGTTATAAACCCTAAATTTCGGGTATTAGAGGCTTATTGTCCCCATTTTTATTGTCCCCATAGGGTAGAATGAAAGATTATAATAAGCTATAATAATCAAAAGGAATGTTAATGGGGTTGATAATATTTGCAGTTGAAATAATATTAGCTTATTTTTTAGGAATAGTTTTATTTTATGTAGGCGTATTCTTTTTCGGGGCTTTATTAGCAATAGGAGCGGGGATATATTTTGCCTTTAAATGGATAATGGCTCATATTATTGAAATCACAGCAGTAATTGGAATTATTGCAGCAATAGTTTATCTTTTAATCTTCATCAAAAGAAAAAGAGTTATCCCAAGAGTTTATCAAGCAGTTAAAAGCAGATTGTCAGTTACAGGTAAAATTATAAGTAAAGCAGTTAGACCGATAAAAGAGTGGAATGAAAGAAATAAACCAAAAGATATAAAGTCAATGAAAAAATATGGAGTTGTTTCTTTTTTAATTGGAACTATTGGAGCAGTGATATTTTATCTTAATGACTTATGGTATATAGCTTTATTCTATCTGCTTTGGATAATAAGCGGTATATATCAAATGTTATATCCTCAAAAAGCATTAGAACAGATAAGAAAATGAGTAGGTTCTGTTTAAAGGGAAATTTCGGTGCGGCCACTTGCGACCGCAAAATTTACACACTCAATAAGATTTTTTTAGGTTTACATAATTCAATAATCATTTTTGAAACTTACCTTTAAAACTACCATAAATAGGGAGATATAAGCACTTTTAGTAAAAATCATTATGTAACATTCAGGGAATGTTTTTTAATTTTCTTACATTATATAGCAGTTTTTCATTTCCTGAATTTCTGAAGTAGAAAAAATTAGTTTGTATGTCTAAAATCTGGGGTCACAAGCAGCCGCAAGTAAACCTGATACTGGAAAGAACCTAAAAGAACCCAAAAGGACCTTAAAGGTCTGTGGGGCCTTTGAAGTAAAAATCGTATGCGGTGGTCGCCAACCCCAGTTTTCACACACACACAAAGTTAACTAAAAAGTGGTTAACTTTTTTAATTAAATATTTTTAAGAAAATATGGTAATATCGCTGTTTTAAAGCACTGTAAAAAAGTTAACTGAGTAGTTAACTGGTTAACTTTTTGGTTAACTCTTTTATATATACAGGGGGCGGGTTTGAAATTTTTTAGGCTAAACCTATTCACCGGCGGCTGGGTCACGAAAAAACAAAAACTGATTTTAGGGGAGTGGGGGTATCCTGCTTATGCAACATAAAAAGCAACATTTCAAAAACTTCCACAGCTTCCTTTTTACAGGCTTTTTAACTGCATTTAAAAGCGAAAAAGCAACAGCTTATCAATAAAGGAAACACGGCTTTAAAAGTTTCCATTTGGAAGTTTCCAAAAGTTTCCATAAAAAGTTTACAAATATTTTAAAAAGTTGACAAAAGTTAACAAAATTTTTATAAACTGATAACAGAATACAAAGTTTAATTTAAGTATGTTCCAAAATGGAAAATACCACTTAAAGATAAACTGGTAACAAAATATAATTTTTGACTTCTAAAGTTTACAAATTCCACACTATAAAAAAGAGGTTAATTTTTTGTAAGCAACACTCATTTTTGGGGGTGATAGTGGGGGTATTGATTTTTGACTACCTCAACGTATCCCCGATATTTAGGGAAGTTTTAATATTTTGAATGGCGGAGAGTGTGGGATTCGAACCCACGGTGGGTGTTAACCCACACACGCGTTCCAGGCGTGCGCCTTCAACCACTCGGCCAACTCTCCGGAGAGTGAAATTATATCATTTTTTCAATTTAATAAGTTCAGAAAAATCAATATTTATTGTATTAAATTTTTTTAAGTTGAATTTAAGTTTGGTAATATACATAATAATTCCTACTCCAAAACCAGTAGCCAATACCACATTATAATCATTTGTTATTTCAAGAGCAAGTACTACGGCCGTAAAAGGGAGTTTCATCAATACACCCATAAAAATAGCAGCTCCAATAGCAGCAAAATAATAAGGTTCTATTTGAGCTAAATGCAATAATTTTATTGCTTCTCCAAAACCATAACCACCAATTGCTCCAATACTCATAAGTGGCAAAAACATTCCTCCAACAGCATTAGAAAAATTTGAAATAGTGGTTGCAAAAATTCTTAAAAACAGTATTAAAATAATCACTTTAAAAGGAATATTTTGAAATTCATTAAATAACACTTCTACAATATTATGTCCTGTAAACGCTGCCCTTGGTTCTAACCACAAAATTAATCCAATTGAAAAACCTCCGATTATTGCAAAGAGCAATTGACTATATTTTCCAAATTTTTCAAAAATTTTAAATTTAAATATAAGCAAAATTTTATCTTGTAATGTTAAATAAAAATATATAAGAAATGTCATAAAAGGAACAAATAATCCCATAAGCCAAATATAATCATAATTCAAAAATCTTCCGCTTGGAGATAAAAAACCAATAGCAGGAAAAAACAATACTGAAATAGAAAAAGCGCTAAATGCTCCAACTATAAGAAAAATTATATAATTTTTAAAGAATTCATAAGCAATACTTTCAAGTGCAAAAGCAATACCCGTTATAGGAGAAACAAAAACAGCAGCAATACCACTACTTGCCCCTACGCTAATAATAACTCTTAAAAATTTTTCAGGAACAGAAAAATATTTTTCTAATTGTACTGCAACCATCGCTCCAATTTCAGCTGAGGGACCTTCTGTACCTACTGCAAAACCAGTTGATATTGAAATCACAGAGGCAATAATTTTTAAAATCAAACTTTTTAAAGCGATAAAACCTTCTTTTTTTTGAACAATATCTGCAATTTGAGCAACACCATATATTTTTACACTTTTATCAAAATATATTAATAAATTTACTATCATTATTGCAATTACTGGTATAGAAACAACATAAAAAAAAGGAAGATTATGTATGGTTTCATAAGGATTACCATTAAAAATTATTTTAGTTAAAAGTTTATTCATATACAAAAATAATGTAACAAAGCCACCAGTTATCAAACCAGTAAGAAAAGAAATTATTAAAAAATCTTTAAAAATAAAAGCTTTTTTATTTAGAAAATCTTTTAATTTCATCTTTTAACTTTCTAAATATTGTTTCTAAAATTATTTCATCATCTTTGGCAGGTGCTTTTAAAATTTCTTTTTCACCGTTTTGATATAAAATAGTAATATTTTGTCCAAAATTTGAGACAGATTTGATACCTTTATTCTCAGATAATACTTTTATTTTAATTTTATCAATAAAATTTTGAGTTATTTTATCTAGTTTTCCAAATCTGTCAACAATCTCTTTTTCTATTTCATACACATCATCAAGACTCTTTGCACGGGATAATCTTTTATACAAATCAAGCCTTAATCTATCCTCTTTTATCAATTCACTTGAAATATAAGCATTAATATTTAATTTAACTTCAACCTCGCTTTTTTCTTCTTTCTTGCCAAGCATCTCTTTTAAGGTATCTTCAAGCATTTTTATATAAAGATTATACCCAACCCCTTTAATCTGTCCTGATTGTTCCGCACCAACAATATTTCCTCCTCCTCTAATCTCCAAGTCTTTCATAGCCAAAACCTGCCCACTTCCAAGAAATGAATTCTCTTCAAGCGCGATAAGTCTTTTTTTCGCATCTTCACTTAAATTCTCTTTATCTTTTACAAGAAAATAAGCATATCCTTCATGCTTTCCTCTTCCAACTCTACCTCTAATCTGATGCAAATCCGCAATACCAAATTTATCTGCATTTTCCACTATTACGGTATTGACGTTTGGTATGTGAATTCCGCTTTCGACTATTGTGGTGGTAAGGGCTAAATCATATTTGCCATTTATAAAATCAACCAATCCTTTTTCTATTTGAGAAGGAGTCAGTTTAGCGTGAAGAACTAAAATTCTAAGACTTGGCAAAATATTTTGAAGTTCGGCTTTTTTTTGCTCAATATATGCAATATTATTATAAATATAAAAAACCTGTCCTCCTCTTCTAATTTCCCTTAAAATCGCTTCTTTTATTAAATTTTCATCCCACTCTTTTACAAATGTTTTAGTCTCTTTTTTCCCCTTAGGGGCTATTTCAAGGGTAGAAATTGATTTTATTTGAGAAAGTGCCATATTAAGAGTTCTTGGAATTGGAGTTGCTGACATATAAAGGGTGTGAATATGCTCTGCTATCTGTTTTAATTTTTCTTTTTGTTTAACTCCGAATTTATGTTCTTCATCAATTATCAATAGTCCTAAATTTTTATATTCCACATTAAGCCCGGCGTGTGTTGAGATTAAAATATCAATATCACCATTTTTCACACCTGCTAATATCTCTTTTTTTTCTTTACTTGAAGTAAATCTGTCAAGTTTTGCTATTTTTATATTGGTATCTTTAAATCTCTCTTTAAAACTATCAAAATGCTGGTTTACTAAAATTGTAGTAGGAGCAATAACAGCAACCTGATATCCGCTGTTTGCCACTATAAAACTTGCAACCATAGCAACTTCTGTTTTACCAAAACCAACATCACCTGTTAATAATCTATCCATAACTTTTGTTTTAAAATCATTAATTATTTCTTCAATTACTTTTTTTTGATCAGGAGTGTGAATAAAAGGAGCTTCTTTTATAAATTCTTCAACTCCATCAAATTTAAGTTTAATTGGCTGAATAACTTCTCTTTTTGCTGCAAGCTTTATAATATCTGCCGCAATTGCAAAAATTTTTTCTTTTATTTTTATAAGTTTTTTAGCAAAAGTTCCTTTTCCAAGCCTGTCAAGCGTCGGGACGACACCGCCCGGGGCAATGTATCTTTCTATCTTATCAAGATTTTCAACAGGCAAAAGAAGTTTATCGTCATTTGCATACAAAATTTCTGCATACTCTCCGGTTTTTCCTAAAACCTCCATTCTTTTTAGACCGTTAAATTTCCCAATTCCATGAGCTTCGTGAACAACAAAATCACCTTTTTTTAGCTCATCTAAAACTAAATCACTTCTTTTTTTCTTTTCAAATTCAGGTGGATTTATAGAAAGAATAATGTTATTTTCACAAATTATATTAACTCTTGCGTTACTTTCTATCCATTTCGTAAGAGGTTTATTTAGTTTTACAAAATCTAAAATATCAGCTTCTTTGAGTAAAACTTCATTTTTTGCAAGAATTTCTATGTTTTTATTTTTATGAAATTTTAAAAATTCTTTAATATTATTTATTTTTAAATCTTTGCATTTTTTAGCTTCCGGAATAATTTCGGCATTGAAAATATAAGGATTTATCTCTTTATGAAACTCTTTATATTCTTCAATTTCCTGAGTTAAATCATTTGTAAGATAAAAATTTTTAATATAATCTCTTTCAAGATACCAAAATCCAAGTGAATAAAAATCTTTATAAAATGTTGCAAATTCACTTTTTTCTATTTTTTCTTTAATTTTATTGTATTCATCCTCTTCAAGAGCAGCAATTGCTGGAATTATTATAAATTCATCTATCTCTTCAAAACTTTTTTGAGTTGTTTCATCAAAAATTCTGATATTCTCAATCTCAACGTCAAAAAGTGAAATTCTAAAAGGTTTTTCATAATTTATGGGCCAGATATCAATAATATCCCCTCTTATACTCATTTCACCTTTTTCACTGACAATATCAACATTCTCATATCCCCAAAAAAATAGTTTCTTTTTAAAATTTTCTAAATCTAAGCTATCTCCAATTGAAACCTTTAAATCTTTATAATATCTTTTTACTGGAAGTTTTTTTAAGATGGTAGAGTAAGGAGAAATAAAATAAGCACCTTTATAAAATTTATATAAAGCATTGTTGAGTTCAAATATCTCATTCCTGAAACTTCTTAAATCATCCCCCAAAACTGCCCTGAAATCGGGAAACACACTAAAAGGGATGTTTAAATATTTATAAACTTCTTTAATTTCAAGTGCATTCTTTAAAGAATTTGTAACAATTGAAGCTTTTTTTTCTTTTAAAAATTCATATACTTTTGCCTGCATAATACTCCTTCAAAAACTCCTCAACAACACTAAAACTTCCAAAAACCAGCATAGGCTTTTTAATTTCTTTAAACTCTTCAACCTCAATTCCCAAATCTTTTGCGACTTCTTTTATTTTCTCTTTATTTTCAATTCTTTCGTTTTTTACATCAATTAAATAGAGTTTATTTATTTTTGGTTTCAAGATTTTTAAAATCTCATTATAATCTTTGTCTTTATATGTGTTATAGACCAGATTTACTTGTTTTTCAAGCGAATTTGCAATTGCCCGTGCCGCTAAGGGATTATGCCCCACATCAACCCACAAATCCTTTTCAATCTCTTCAAATCTTCCAGTGAGTCTTAAATCCTCAATATCTTTAATGTCAAATTTAATTCCCTCTTTTTTCAAAAAACTCATAGCTAAAAGATAATTATCAAATAAAAACAAAGGAAATTTAAACTTTTCTTTTAGATAACTTATCTCCTCAAAATCAAAAAAGTCTTTGTAATAATAAAAAACTTTTCCAGCATTTTCCATTTTACATTTTACATTTTCAATATTGTGAATCTGTTTGCCTATTATTGCCTCTTTTTTTACACTTGCTATTTTAGTTGAAGCAATCTCACTTATACTATTTCCCAAAAAATCCTGATGGTCATAATCTATTGTAGTTATTAAAGATATTTTCTTATCAAAAACATTTGTAGCATCAAATTCTCCCCCAAGTCCGGCTTCTAAAATAACAAAATCAAGTCCTTCAAAAGCAAAAGTTGCTAAAAGAGTAGTGTATTCAAAATAACTAAGTTCATTTAATAATTTATTTGGCAAATATTTTTTTAGCTTTTGATGAGCACTTTCTAACTCTTCATCTTTTACATTTTCTCCATTAATCCAGATTCTTTCATTAAATTTTAGTATATGAGGAGATGTATAATGTCCTACTTTATAACCTCTTTTTAAAAGCGTATGAGCCAAAAATCTACCCGTGCTTCCTTTTCCGTTTGTGCCGATTATATGAATAACAGGAGGCAAATTAATTTTATCTTTAATATATATAAAAGCTTTTGGCATCCTTAAATAATCAATTTTTTTATAAAAAAGAGGTTTAACATTTAATATTTCTTCAATACTCAATTTTAATTCTCCTCTTTTGTACAATTATCATCGGCACAGACTCTATTTCTTCCACTTTTTTTTGCTAAATAAAGCCTTTCATCAGCTTTTTTTAAAAGCTCTTCTTTTGAATTTACCTCATTTCTGCTTGCAACACCAGCTGACACTGTTACTTTAATTCTTGTTTTTTTATACAAAAATTTTGTTTTTGAAATTATTTCTCTTAATTTCTCAGCAAATCTATATGCTCCATCTTTATCAGTATTTGGCAAAATTGCAACAAACTCTTCTCCTCCAAATCTTCCAATAGTATCAACTTCCCTTGCGTATCTTCTAAATAAAAGACCCAGAGATTTCAAAATCACATCACCAGCATCATGCCCATATGTATCATTTATATTTTTGAAATGATCTATATCAAAAAACACTATTGAATAATTTATTCCATATCTTTTAAAAGCACTTTCTTGTTTGGTTAATTCTTCTTGCAATGCCTTTTTATTTGCAATATTTGTCAAAAAGTCGGTTTTAACTTCTTTTGAAAGTTTCTTAACTTTTTGTTCCAAAGAGCGTATTTTTGCTTTAAGTTTTTCTATCTCTTCATCTTCTTTTTTCATTTCACATACAAAATCATCTATTTCTCTATCTAATGATGTAGCAATTACCAAGAGTTTTTCTTTTATTGTTTCAAAATTTTCTTCACCTTGCCTCCAATTTTGAAGTTCTATTTTTATATTTTTAATCTCTGTTGAAGAGTCACCGCTTTTTTGAAGAATTTTAAGAATTTTAATAGAAAGTCTTTCTGCAATTCTATCTAAATCTTTTATTTTTTGTTTTAATTCCTCTTTATCCAATTTTATTCTTTTATTTGTCAAATAAAATAAATCATCGGCAAACGCCTGAGTTAAAATAATATTAGGATCACTTTTTAACTGTTTTTTTAAATGTACTATTTCATCAGACATAAAAGGGGCATAACTTGGAGTTAAAGTATAAATAATTGCATCAACAAGATGAGATAAATCAACTTCATTATTTTCAACTTTGTCAATCAAAGCTTCAATAACTTCTAATGCATCTCTTGAAGATATTTGAGCTATTTTAGCACCTTTTATTACTATGCTGTCATCAAAATTATCTAAAAATTCAATCCATTCGCTTCTCAATCTTTCCCATTCTTTATCTTCCATATATGGTTTTAAAAAATCAAGATGTTTAATAGCGATTTTTTGAGAAGTAATTATTGGTAATACTGCAATTACATCAAGAACTCGTTTTGCATATAAAAAAAGCTGATTTAAATTTGTTTTTTCTTTATCAGGATTTTGTCTATTCAAATAATTAATTAAAAAAACAATTAACTCATCTAAATTTTTAATATTATAATTTTTTGCAATAATCTGATACTTATTATCAAGCTTTGAAATGAATTTTGCTATTTTATTACAATCTTCTATTATTACACCTGCTTCTTTTGCATATTTACAAAAAACATCCTCATACTCTTTTGGTGTAAAAATATAATTATCTTTTTTAAAATACAATAATGCTTTTTTTGCAATATCTTTAACAGTCATTTATTGGCTCCATCTTTTGCAATTAATGCAAACAGCTTATTTAGGGCATTTATACTTGCATATTTATATGCATTTAATTTAGCTTCATCAGTAAGTACACCTTGTGATTCTACTCTAAAATCATATGTTCCACTTACATTATAATTTTTTTTAGTGCCATTTTTATCTATTACGCTTACTGAGAGAGTAACGGTACTTCTATAAAGAATAGGATATCCATTTTCATCATAATCCAAAACACTTAAAGATGATGTGCTAGAATTTATACTCAACGTACTATCACAATTCGTTTCACAAACATTTTTTCCAAGTAAAGTATATATTGCATCATTGACAGCATCCCTCAAAAAAATAGTTTCCCTTGGATTTTTAATATCTATTTTCACAATTGGTTTAATTTTATTACCTAAAATTTTTTGTTGATAAACAATACTTGGCTTATAGCCGCATGCTAAAAAAAAGACAGGAAGAAGAAAGAAAAATTTTTTCAATTTTATCCCTTAATTACAATATTTACTATTCTACCCGGTACAAAAATCTCTTTGATTATTTCTTTTCCTTCTATATATTTTGAAACTGTTTTTTTTGCTTTTTGTAATACTTCATCTTTTTTTGCATCAGCACTTACACTGATTTCTGCTCTTTTTTTGCCGTTAATCTGTACGGGATAATTAATCTCATCTTTTTTAAGAGCTTCTTTGTCAATTTCAATATTGCTGAAATTTTTTAAATTAAAATATTTTTTACTAATTTCACTAGCGATATGAGGAATAATAGGCTCTAAAACATTCATTAATACCCAATATCCTTCGGTATATATATCTTCATTGTCTATTTTATTAAGAGCATTAAACGCTTCCATAGCACTTGCAATCAGTGTATTAAAAGCAAACGTTTTTTCATATGTTTCTTGACTTCTTTTTAATGTTTCATAAACTTTTCTTCTTGCTTCTTTCTCTTCTTTACTTAGTTTAGATACATCAATTTGAGGAATTTCTTCTGTTTTTTTACATTTACTTGCATTGGCATAAATTTTATTTAAAAATCTATAAGCCCCCTCAACTCCACTATCACTCCATTCAAGTTCCTGCTCAGGAGGAGCGGCAAAAAGCATAAAAAGTCTCGCTGTATCTGCTCCATATTTTTCAACAATTTCATCAGGATCAACTACATTTCCTTTACTCTTGCTCATTTTTGAACCATCTTTTAATACCATTCCCTGAGTCAAAAGTCTTTTAAAAGGCTCATCAACACTAACATATCCAAGGTCTCTAAGCGCTTTTGTAAAAAATCTAGCATATAAAAGATGTAAAATTGCATGCTCAATTCCACCTATATATTGATCAACAGGCATCCAATATTTTTCATCTTCACTTCTAAAAGGAACATCAGGATATTTATGAAAATCCGTTACATATCTAAATTGATACCAGCTACTCTGAACAAAAGTATCCATTGTATCTGTTTCACGCTCAGCATCTCCTCCGCATTTTGGACATTTTGTATATTTCCATGTAGGATGTTTTTCAAGAGGATTTCCACTTCCTGTTATTTCTACATCATCAGGAAGAGTAACAGGTAAATTTTCAATTTTTTCTGGAACAATTCCGCATTTTTCACACTTTACAAAAGGAAGAGGTGCTCCCCAGTATCTTTGACGACTTATTCCCCAGTCTCTTAAACGATAATTAATCTCTTTTTTCCCTCTTCCAAGTTCTTCTAATTTTTTAATAATCGCTTCTTTTGCTTCGCTGTTTTTCATTCCGCTAAATTCACCTGAGTTTATTAATATTCCATCTCCCGTATAAGCCTGAGATTCGTCAATTTCACCGTTTTGCGGTTTTATTACCCATTTTATAGGAAGATTATATTTTTTTGCAAATTCAAAATCTCTCTCATCATGTGCGGGAACCGCCATAACAGCCCCGCTTCCATATTCCACAAGTACAAAATTTGCAAGCCATACAGGAATTTTCTCTCCCGTTAAAGGATGAATTACATCAATTCCAAGATAAACACCCTCTTTTTCCATTGCCTGTCTGTCTTTTGGAAGTATTGAGCGAATATGTTTTACTTTTTTTTCTGTCTCTTTATCTAAAAGATTATTTTCAAGCATGAAATCAACAATAGGATGTTCAGGAGCAAGAGCTGAATAGGTAACTCCATAAATTGTATCAGGTCTTGTTGTAAATACTTCATATCCATCAAATTTGTTTTTAAGTAATTTTTTGCTCTCATCACTGAAATCAAATTTAAATTTAAGACCTACGGATTTTCCAATCCAGTTTTTCTGCATCGTAAGAACTCTCTCTGGCCAGCCGTCTTTTATTTTTTCCATATCATTTAGAAGTTCTTCTGCATATTTTGTAATTTTAATATACCACCCAGGCAACTCTTTTATCTCTATTTCGTTATCACATCTCCAACAACGTCCATCAATAACCTGTTCATTTGCAAGAACTGTATGGCATGTTTCACACCAGTTAACTTTTTGAGTTCTTCTTTCAAGCAGTCCGTTTTCATACATTTTGATAATAAATTCCTGCTCCCACCTCGTATATTCAGGATCACTTGTGGCAAATTCCCTTGTTTTAGAAAATGAAAGCCCCAGCCTTTTAAGCTCTTTTCTCATATAATCTATATTTTCATATGTCCATTTTTTAGGATGAATACCATGTTTTATTGCCGCATTTTCAGCAGGCATTCCAAAACTATCCCAGCCTATTGGATGTAAAACGTTAAAACCTTTTTTTCTGTAATATCTAGCTAATGCATCTCCAATTGTATAGTTTCTCACATGTCCCATATGTATTCTTCCACTTGGATATGGAAACATTGAAAGAATATATTTTTTAGGGAGACTTTTATCTTCTTTTGGCTCAAATGCATTAGTCTCATCCCAGTGCTTTTGCCACTTGGTTTCAATCACATCTGGTTTGTATTCGCTCATTTATTCTCCTTACTCCCAGTCAATATTTTTTGATTTTGCAATTTCGATAAAACTCAAAATAATAGTTACTATATTTGCTATTAATGCACCAATACTCATTGCTATGGCTGCATGAGTATCATTTTTGATTACTTCATAAATAAAAGCAGGAATTAAATGCAAATCTGCAACTAAACTGGCGGCAAAAAGCTCAGCCGCAACAATATTTCTTACTCCTATTTTTAAAAATGTAGAAACCAAATTGAGACTTACCGCAATAAATAAAGCTACTGCATTATGATCATAAAGATAGCCTGCGACACTTGTCAGACTCATTAATTGAAAAAAGACATAAATTACTTTTCCCCAATCCATATTTTTCCCTTTTTATTTTTATACAACTCCGCCTTGATACATTTGTCTCATTTTTTCTTTTTCTTTTCTTCTTTTCTCTTTTTCGATAAGTTTTTTTCTGTAATCATCTATATTAAAACCAAACCAAATTAAAAGCGGAGATGCTATAAATATTGATGAATAAGTACCAACAATAATACCTACAAGAAGTGTAAAACTAAATGGTCTTATTATTTCTCCTCCAAATACAAAAAGAGTAAATACAACAAAAAATACAGTTAATGATGTCAATACGGTTCTGCTAAGCGTTTTTGAAATAGCTTCATTAATTAATAAAGCTAAATCTTTTATTTTTGATTTCATTATCTGTTCTCTAATCCTGTCAAATACAACTATTGTGTCGTTAAGTGAATATCCCATTAATGTCAAAATTGCTGCAAGGACATCCAGATTTACTTCTACATGAAAAAAACTAACAGCTCCCATTGCAATTATGGTATCATGAAAAAGAGCTAAAACACTTGCAACGGCAAATTTCCATTCAAATCTTATTGCAACATATATCAAAATACCTATTATTGCAAAAATTAATGCTTTAATACCTTTATCCCGAAGTTCATTTCCTACTTTCGCTCCTACAATATCAACTCTTCTTATAATCACATTTCCAAGTGGTTTTAAAAGTTTTTTTATTTCTATACCTATATCTTTTTGAATATTAGGAGAAACTTTTTTCACACTCATTTTTATTAAAATTTCTCTTGGTGATCCAAAGGTTGTAATAATAGCTTCCGGAAATTTTTTAGAGACATATTTTCTGACTTCTCCAATAGGTACTGGTTTTGGAAGTCTAACTTCCACCTCGATTCCACCTTTAAAATCAATACCCCAATTAAATCCTTTTGTAAAAATAGAAAAAAGACTTAACACTATTAAAATAATAGAAATAGAGATAAATATCTTCCTTTTTCCCATAAAATTATAAATTTTATCCTGGCTAAAAAGTTCCATTTTAAACCTTCATTCCAAAATGTTTTGGAGTTATTTTTTTCTTAGTATCAATTAAATATTGCCAAATTCCATGTGTTCCAAGGATTGCTGTAAGCATACTTGCCATAATACCTATTGCCATAGTAATAGCAAATCCTTTAATAGTTCCTGTTCCATATGCAAAAAGAGCCAAAGCAGCAATAAGTGTAGTAATATTAGAATCTAAAATTGCACTCATTGCATTTTTATATCCTCCTTCAATTGCTACTTTCATAGGTTTGCCTTCACGAATAAGCTCTCTTATTCTTTCGTTAATAAGAACATTTGCATCCACAGCCATACCAACAGTAAGCACTATTCCAGCCATTCCGGGAAGTGTTAACGTAGCCCCAAAAAGAGCCATTATCGCAACAATCAAAAAGAGATTTGTAACTAGGGCAATATCTGCAATAATACCTGCAAAGTTATAATACCAAGCCATAAATATTACAACAATAATAAATCCGCTAATTAATGCTATCATAGATTTTCTAATACTATCCGCACCAAGAGATGCCCCAACACTTCTTTGTTCAAGCAGTACAACCGGAGCTGGCAAAGACCCACTTCTTAGAGCAATTGCCAAAATATGTGCTTCCTCGGTAGAACCTACTGTAATTTGTCCACTACCACCACCTATTCTCTCTTGAATTACAGGGGCAGAATAAACTTTATTATCCACAACTATTGCAAGTCTTTTTCCTATATTTTTCCCAGTTACATCTCCAAAAATTGCTGCACCTTGTGGATTTAATGTAAAGAAAATTGCAGGTTGATTTGTTTTTTGTGTAAATCCGACAGTCGCATCTGTTATCATACTTCCATCAAGTACGGGAGGAGTTTTTAAAAGCCATAGATGTTTTGGATTATTTTTATCGGGTAGCAGAATATCTCCATATTTTGCTGCTTCTTTTGGAGTAGTTACTCGATGCTCATCATCTACAAGATAAAGTTCTAAATGTGCGGCTGATGAAATTAATTTTTTTATTTCTCTTTTTTCTTTTTCTGTCTTAATTCCCGGAAGTTCGACTACTATTTTATCTTTACCTTGCTGAGTAACACTTGGTTCTGCCAAACCATAAGCGTCAAGTCTACTTCTTATAGTTAAGATAGCTTGTTTTATAGCGTTTTCTTTTATTTTTTCTATCTCTTTTGGAGTAAATGTGATTGTATAAACTATGCTTCCGTTTTTGATTTGTTTAGATATTTTTATACCTTTAAATTTCTTTAATATTTCATCCATTTTTGGCATATCATCTTTATCTATAAGTTCAAAACTTAATACATCTTTTTTGATTTTTAAATTATCAATAAAAATATCTTTTTTTTGAGTAATATATTTAATTGTAGATGCAATCGTTTTTATTCTGTTCTCAACAGCCGCTTCACCTTTTACCCCCAAAACTAAATACATTCCACCTTGTAAATCAAGACCTAGATTGACTTTTGGATTTTTGCCAAGGAATGACGGAATAGTAAAAACTATTCCAAAAATAGTAGCAAGTATAAAAATTACAAGTCTGTAATTAAGCTTTTTCATCATTTAGCTTTCTTGCAACAGCCGATTTATCAACTCTAACCTCAACATCTTTTGAAATTCTAACTATTAAATAATCAGGCTCATTTCTTACAACTTCTCCAATAATTCCACCGGTTGTAATAATTTTATCACCTTTTTTTAAACTTTCAATCATTGCTTTATGTTTTTTAGCTTGTCTTTGTTGTGGTAAAATTACAAGCAAATAAAAAATTACAAATAAAATAATAAGAGGTAATAACGATGCTAAAACATTTGGTTGACCCTGAGCTCCTTGTGC
>JALWNI010000082.1 GCA_027083695.1 Nautiliaceae bacterium
AAGAAAAACCAATCAAAAAAATTATAATAAATATATTAAAAAAAATGTTAATTTCATAAATTTTTATTCAAAACCTATTATTAATATAACTCCCAAAATTGTAGCTTCAAAAATTATTTCTAAAAACTCAATAATAAATCTATCAAATACCAAGCTTAAACCTCTTGTATTTAAAAACTCAACCGTTTCGGTTATAATACATTCAAAAAATATTACTATAACATCAAATGCAAAAGCTTTACAAGACGGATACAAAGGTGATATTATTAAAATACTACTTAATAAAAAAATAAAAAATGCAATAGTTATCGATAAAGGATTGGTAAAAATACAATGAAAAAAATACTTGTATGTATAAGTGGTGCCAGTGGGGCAAGTCTTGGACTTAAACTTTATAATATGATACCTCCCGAATATGAAAGATATCTTGTTGTTTCAGAAAATGCAAAAACTGTATTGCAAAAAGAAGAAAATATTTTTTTAAACGAAGATATAGCAGCACCGCCTGCAAGTGGAAGTTTTGGTATTGATGTAACATTTATAGTCCCTACTAGTATGAATACTCTGGCTAAAATTGCGCTAGGAATTGCTGATAATTTAATTACAAGGGCAGCACTTGTGGCTGTTAAAGAGAAAAAAAAGCTTATTTTGGCTCCCCGTGAAATGCCTTTTAGTCAAATTCATTTAAAACATATGTATGAACTCTCAAAATATCCGAACATTTATATAGCTCCTCCTGTGATAGGATATTATAATAATCCAAAAAGTATTAAAGATATTGAAATGTTTTTAATTGGAAAATGGTTTGATATGGCAGGAATTGAAAATAATTTTTTTAAACGCTGGGAATAGCGGGTGGATGAGTAGATGAGTATATGGGTGAATGAGGAACTAGAAAGAAGGAAGAAGAAAGTGGGAAATGGGGAAAAGAGTGTTGAATTTTAAGTTTTAAATTGAAATATTATTAATAATTAAAATAAAAGAGACTTAAAATAAAAAGGAAGAAAATGGGAAAATTCAAAATAGCAATATATCCTGGTACTTTTGATCCTGTAACAAACGGTCATATAGACATCATAAAACGGGCCTGTAAAATTTTCGATAAAATTATTGTTGCAGTTGCAGATAATAAGGATAAAAATACGATGTTTAATTTAGAAAAAAGAGTTGAAATGATGAAAAAAGCAACAAAAAACTTTAAGAAAATAGAAGTCAAATCCTTTAATTCACTGCTTGTAGATTTTGCAAAAAAAGAAAATGCTTCTATCATTATAAGAGGTTTAAGGGCTGTAAGTGATTTTGAATATGAGCTTCAAATGGGATATGCAAATAAGTCCCTTTATTCAGAAATAGATACAATATATTTAATGCCAAATCTCAAAAATGCTTTTATTTCTTCAAGTGTAGTAAGAAGTATATTAAAATATAAGGGAAATATCTCTCATCTTGTACCAAAAGAAATTATAGGAGATTTAAATGTACATAGCTATTGAAGGAATAGATACATGTGGTAAATCTACTCAAATAGAATTGTTAAAAAAAGATTATAAAAATGCTCTTATTGTAAAAGAACCCGGCTTTACTAAATTAGGTAAAAAAATAAGAGAAATAATATTTAAAGATGAAATCAGTAAAAAAGCAGAACTTTTTTTATTTTTAGCCGATAGAAGCGAATTAATTGAAAAAATAATAAAACCAAATCTAAATAAATTCATTATAAGCGATAGAAGCGTTATAAGCGGTATTGCTTATGCAATGGAGTTTTTTGATTTTGATTTACTTATAAATTTAAACCGTTTTGCAACAGACTCCATATTCCCTCAATTTGTTATTATTTTAAAAATCGATAAACAAACACTAATAAAAAGATTATCAAACAAAGAACATGACAATATTGAAAAAAGAGGAATTGAATATCTTTTAAATATTCAGGAAAATATTATAAATACTTGTAAAAGATTGGAGATACCATTTGTTATAATTGATTCATCAAAATCTATTGAAGAGATAAATTTTAGAATCAAAAAGGCAGTAAGTGGGCTTTTTAAATAAAATAAAAAAAGATTTTTTAGCAGTTAAATCAAGAGACCCGGCATTTAAAAATACAATTGAACTATTTTATGCATATCCGGGGGTTTGGGCTCTTGTAAATTATAGATTTGCTAATGCTATATATAAAAAAGGATTTAAAAGATTTGCAAGGTTTATTATGGCTATTAATCAATTTATAACCAATATAGATATACATCCCGGAGCCACTATTGGTGAAAATGTTTTTATAGACCATGGCATTGGAGTTGTGATTGGTGAAACTTCCATAATTGGAAATAATGTTACAATTTATCAAGGTGTTACTCTTGGAGGAGTAAGTTTGAATCCCGGGAAAAGACATCCGACAATTGAAGATGATGTGACAATTGGTGCAGGTGCTAAAATACTTGGAAATATTATAATAGGAAAAGGTAGTAAAATAGGAGCAAATTCTGTTGTTGTAAAAGATGTACCGCCCTATTCAACAGTAGTCGGAATACCCGGAAAAGTTATAAAACGAAAAGATTTTACTCCACTTTCTCACAATAAACTTCCTGATATAGAAAAAGAATTATTTGAATATTTAATGGATAGAATTAAAGTATTAGAAGAAGCTGTTATTAATCAGAATAAAGACATTATTGAAAAAGATGAAGAAATAGAAAAAAAATATAGAGAATATTTAGAAGCTTTTAAAAAATATTAAAATTTATTCTCCTCTACATTTTTTAACATAGTATTTGCCATTTCTTTTACCTCATCGGCAATATCATCCACTTCATTAACAGCTATTTCCATATTTTGTGTTTTTTCATTTACTTCTTCTATTTTTTGAGTAGCTGATGAAATTTCTTCGGTTTGTTTAATTATTGCTTCACCTATTGTTGAAATAGACTGTGTTAAAAGATTAATATTTGCATCAATTTCACTTAAAGATTTTTGTGTTTTTTCTGCCAGTTTTCTAACTTCATCAGCAACAACTGCGAATCCTCTTCCATGCTCACCTGCTCTTGCCGCCTCAATTGCTGCATTTAGTGCAAGTAAATTTGTCTGATCAGCTATTTCTTGAATAACATTTACTACATTTTTTATATCTTCTGATTGTTGCATTACAGTAGAAGTTTGATTTGAAATTTCAAATATTTTTTCATTAATATTTTGCATAATATTCGCAACTTCTGCAAGTTCTTTTGAAGCATCAAGTGAAGCATTATGCAATTCATCCATTTTTTCTTTTAAAATATTTGCACTTTGAGTTAATTTTTCTCCATTTTCTTTATTTGTTTTTAAAATAACGACAATAGTATCTAATACTGAATTTACTGCTTTTTCTACTTTTCCAATTACATTTTGTATTCTTTTTGTAAAATCTTTTTTCATTGCATAATCAAGAACTGTTACAGTTTTATTTACATTATCTCCAATAATTTTTTCTAATGCATCTTGCATTTCATTAAACACAACTCTCACTTTTTCTAAATCAGGATTTGCAGCCTTTTCTGTTACCCTTCCATGAAGAATTCCTTTTTTCATTTTTTCAACTTCTCTAAATAAACCTTGAATCATTAAAGCATCTTGTTGAAGATTTTCTTCAATTTTTTCTATATTATTATTAATTGCTTCTGCCATTATTCCTATCTCATCTTGTGAGTCAATTTCTATAAGTTTAGCAGAAGATGCCTCTCTGTTTAAAAATCTAAAAAATTCTAAAAGTCCATTTTTTAATTTATCTATGGAAGTAGTTAAATTTTTTATAATAATATAAGTAAAAACAACAATAAGTAATATAATAACAACATCTACTATACTAATTAAAATTAATTGAAATTTTTCTTTGTTTAAAATTTTCTCTATTTCTAATAATGTTTTATTTCCTAGATTATCTAGATATTCTTTCAT
>JALWNI010000083.1 GCA_027083695.1 Nautiliaceae bacterium
AATACACAAAGAAACCGCAATTATACTCTTTGAAAGAATACACAACATTGGCTACTATTCGGACAAGGTAATAAACCTTGCATGGAGTTTCTTTGACAGAAACTTCGCCCCCGAATGGTTTTGAAGAATTTTGTAAAAAAAATAAATTAAGTGTTAACATTCTCTTGTTTGTTCAATTGTAGACAAAACAGACAACCAGCCACAATATCTTTGCTCCTATATTTAGGTTTTATTTTTTATGCTTTTACACTAATGAAGTGTTACAACAATTAATTTTTTTAAAATTCAATCGCAAAGATTTTAGGTAGAAATTTTATTAATAACCTTAAAACTATTTTTAAGGAGTATATATATTTTTTAAATTGTAATCACTCTGCTTTTAAAGTGCTTTGAATATATTTGGGTAGGAAATGAAAATACACCCAAAAAAATATTTACTTTGTATCTACTTTCAAGGCTTTTCTTAATACGAATGGTTTGATAATTACCTTTTCCTGATACTATCAACGAAGGTGCTATATGAGCTGGCCGATTAGATCCATTTTTCTCATTTAATAGAGAAGGCATTAATTCATTTACAATCCCTATAAAATTGATTATCAATTCAGGAAAAGGATTATAATGTTTTGCCTCTGCAAAGGAAACCAGAGACTCATTTGAAACAAACCAAAATTCTCGCCTACCTTGATAATATTGTGAATCTTTTTGATAATTAATACTATTTTTGCATATCACAAAATCTGGAGTGATAAATATTTTACTATCGTGTTTTGATTGCACGGGAACATTTTGACGAATCTCATATCTAAAAGTTGTGGGATTTTTTCGGTAATGGTAAGTTTTAGAAATAACAAAAAATGAGAAGTTTTGCGGATATCCCGAAGGTCCCAATTTATATCTGAAACTCTGAGTTTTTTTATCCAAATTTTCTACCTGAATAGTGAAACCTGAATTTTTGTAAAATTTTACTATGTTGTTATAACATGAAATTTCAAAATATGTTGATATCTTTGAGGCATGTTGAGCAATAGTTGTACTATGTTTTTCTAAAAAATCTTGTATTTCTTTTATTAATAACCCCTTGTCTTTAAAAGGACTTTTAAAATTCATAATAACCCCTTATTTTAACTATGCTTATATTATGTAAAAAATCTTCTATCTTATCAAAATCAAAAAATTTAGCGTTTAAACCAAACTTATTTATAATTCGTTCAAATTCTTTAACAGCATTTGAAAGCCCTATTAAATTTTTTTGTGTCAACTTGATAGCACCTATTTTTACATTTGGAATACCTAACTGATTAACTTGATCTGTAAACTCAATAGCCCCAGAAATCGGATTAATTATTTTTCTATAAAATATCCCTAAAAAAAGTAAATTCTTGATTACTTCTATATCCTCATCTTTAATATATGAGTATCTTTTTTTTTTAGTACATACTCTAACTCTCTTATTCTGGAATTATATTCCCATAATATCTGATTCTTCAATTCAAACGGTAACTTATTAATAAAATTAAATCCCATACCATGACCTCCTCATTCACACATTATCAAATATTTTCTACATAACTTAAAATAGTCAAAAATAATTGAAATGATAACGAAAACATAAATAAGATACTTTGTTGTTGTTATACAAATTGTATGTTTTTAACTAATCATTTCATTTATTATTTTAAACCATTGATGAATTTCATCATACGCCTTTAACTCTTCAAAAAGTTCTAATGTCATTTTTTCTATCCCCTCAGTAGTTATCTTTTCTTTAATTTTCCTCTCTTTTAATGGAACACCTTTGTTTTTAATCTCTTTAACAACATTAAGTTGATTCCACTTATCAATCCAATTTGCTTGTTTTCTATCAATTAATGAATCCTGACTTAATTCTCTAAAAATATTCTCCAAAATATTGGGATGAACATAATTCTCGATTTCTCTTTTTTGGGTGACAAAGCCTTTACAACCATCATTTCGATTATTTATTTCTTGAGCTTTTTGCTTATATTCTTCATTATCGCCATCATAAATATGAATTTCAGGTAGCCCTAATTTTCTTAAATAACGATTATCAACCCAATATTTCAGAATAGAGCCACCTAACGGTATTATGATTACTCGTTTGTCATTTTCAAAATCAATTTTTAAATTATTTTCTACTATTTTCCCAAGCCTCTTAAAAAATTGCACATCTGTAGGACCTTCTACGCATATAATTAATTTAAGTTGCTTAATTATATCTTTTTCAATTGTTGGTAACACACCCAAACTTTTGGCTATCTTTTCTAATACTTCATCAACTCCTGTTTCAACAACGACTTTTCCATCATCATTTTTATGCAAAAACCTTAAACTTTCTACAGGCAATAAATTAGCGATTCCAGGACTATGTGTAGTTAAAATTATTTGATTATTTTCCTTTTCGGACAAAGACAAAAAAGCTTCAATTAACATATGCTGATGCTCTGGATGTTGAGCCGTCTCTGGCTCTTCAAAAGCATAAACAATATCTGGAATATTTCTTTCTTCTTTTTTCTTTTCTGCCTCTGCCCTAAAAAAATTCAATAAAATTAATCTACGTACTCCACTTCCTCTTTTATTAAGAGGAATACCTTCATCACTACTAATTGTAATCCCTTTAAATACATTTTCCCATTTTGGTTCTGGCATCTTAGGTTTTAATTCTTTTGCTACTTCTGGATTCATTTCTTTTAACTTTTCAATAGTATCATTTGCAATCTCAACTATGTTTTTTTCTACCTCATCTTTAATTTCTTCTAATTTATTTTTAACAGCATTTGTTCTTAACAATTTTTTTATAGCTATTTTCATAGGGTCTTGAACTTCTGCATCTTGGTCAACATTTTGTCTATCAGATTTAAATAAAGCATATACAGGAAGGTAATTTTTAATTTGATCCCAAATTTGCTTAGCACCTTCTTTTTCTAATGGTATCTTAATCTCCTGTAAGAAAACTTTTTCATCTTTAAAATGTTCTCGTATTTTTTTCCTAATTCTTGATGCAATTCTTTTATCTTCATCTGATAAATCAATATTCAAATTTTCTGCTCTTTTTTTTAGTTCGGATATTTTAAGACTAAGAAGATCTTTAATATTTTCGTTTGTTGGATGGTTAGCATTTATATAAATTTCTCTCTTTCTGCTATCCCCATTAGGGAAAATTTTATAAATTTCTAAAAAATTATCCTTATTTAGCAAATATTCTTCTTTCAAATTTGTTTGAACAGCAGCGTCAATCACAATTTCTTGTGGGAAACTATCAAAAACCACACCAATTACTACATTTTTGTTATCCGAACCCTTGCTTATATCTTCGTTGTCAAGCCTAACCTGAGCATCTTTTTCATTAAAAAATATATCTAATGCTTCTAAAATACTTGATTTCCCAATATCATTTTTACCCACAAAGGCTGTTAAATTATCAAAATGGATAATTGTTCGGTCTTTAAATATCCTGAAATTTTCTAATATTAGTTTTTTAATTTTCATCTTGTCCCCTCTTTATAAATCTCTCAAAGTTTATATTTCTTTAATTATTGAAAATATTATACAACAGTATAAAAAATAAACAAAGAAAAAAAGAATCTTTATTTAATTTTTTTGTTGATAACCAATAAGAACTAATTAATAAGGAAAAATTTATCTCATTTAAAATTTATTAGATAAGGAAATGCAAGTTTCTATTTTTTGCCGTTCTTTTTTTTCTCGCTGTCAAGCCAGTGTTTTGCAAGGCCGCATGTTCCCGTTTCCTTATAACAGGAAGGAAGGCTTAACCCCGTCTCTTTCATTGTAATAACAACCTCGTCAAAACTGATTCTATGC
>JALWNI010000084.1 GCA_027083695.1 Nautiliaceae bacterium
GATTAATGGCACATCATCACCATCCCGTTAGCGGAGCAAAGCTTTTTATAACGATAATTTTAAATTTAATCATTACCATTGCTGAAATTATCGGGGGAATTTTTTCTAATTCCTTAGCTCTTCTTAGTGATGCTTTGCACAATTTCAGTGATGTAATGGCTTTGATTATTGCATATATTGCAAACAGATTAGCTGGTAAAGCGGCAAATGAAAAAAATACTTTTGGATTAAAAAGAGCAGAAATTATAGCGGCTCTTTTTAATGCATCGGTTTTAATTGGTATTGGTGTTTTTTTAATAGTTGAATCCGTGCATAAAATTATGCATCCGGAGCATATTAAATCAATATGGGTTATTGGATTTGGTCTGCTTAGTGTAATTTTAAATGGTGCAAGTGTTTTACTTATTAAAGACGATTCACAGGGTAATTTAAACATTAAAGCCGCATATTTGCATTTGCTAACAGATGTAGCGACAAGTATTGCGGTAATTATCGGCGGTGTTTTAATTTATTATTTTAAAATTTATTCGGTTGATGCAGTAATTTCACTTTTAATTGCGATTTATCTAATTTATTCGGCTTTTGATATTGTGAAAGACAGCACCAAAATTTTGATGCAATATAGCCCTGAAAATATTAATTTAGATGATGTAATTAAAGAGATTGAAAAAAATGAAAAAATTAAAAACATTCATCATATTCATATCTGGCAGTTAAATGAACACGATATTTTTCTTGAAGCGCATATTGATTTAAATGAAAATTTAAACGCTGAGGAAATTTCAATATTAATTGATAAATTAGAAAAAGATTTAGAAGATAAATTTCATATAACCCATACAACTTTTCAAGTCGAATACAATAGAAACGACAATAAACAAAAAATCATAAGGAGCGAAAAATGATTAGTTTTGACGAATATCTAAAAGGTTTTGACTACGATGAAAGAAAAGAGATGAAAATTCAAATTCCCGAGCTTCTCGAAGGATATAAAAAGGGAAAAATCGAGTTAATCGATATTAGATTTAAAGAAGAATACGAATCTTGGCATGTGGGGATTGGAAAGCATATCCCTCTAAACGAACTGCCTGATAGATTAAATGAAATTGACAAAAACAAAATTGTGGTTACTATGTGCCCTCATTATGATAGGTCTGAAATAGCAAGATTATTTTTGAAATTAAAAGGATACAGAGCCAAATATCTAACGGACGGAATGCTTAAACTTGTAGATTATTTCAGAGGAGATAAAGCAAGAGATTATATGAAAGAAGTTAAACATGAGTCATGAAATTATTTATTATACGATCTATTTTTTCTTAACGCTGATTTTTTCGACCATTTTTTCAATGGGCGGAGTTGGAAGCGCAATAGGACTTGTTCCTATTTTTACTGTTATAGGAATGCCTCTTAATCTTGCAAAAGCCATAGGGCTTTTTATTAACTCGGCATCAACCATCACAGCATCTATAATGAATTTTTTCAGAGGTGTGCTTGATATCAAATTCGCCCTACCACTTGTAATTTCTATTTTAATTGCAACCCCAATTGGAGCTTGGTGTTCTCAATATGTTCCGAAAGAATTGGTGGAATGGCTACTTACATTATTTATAATTACTTGTGCTTTTCTTTTGATTTTTACAAAAAGAGAAGCAAAATTTTCATATACAAAAGCTTGGGTTTTGTATGTAATAGGTGCAAGTGTCGGATTTTTGTCAGGTCTTATAGGAGTTGGCGGTGGAAGCCTTATTATGCCTATTTTAATATTGCTTGGATATGATGCAAAAAAGGCGGCTTATGCTGTTAGTTTTGTAATTCCTTTTTCTACTCTGGGTGGATTTTTCACATATCTTTCATTTGTGCATATGGATTGGATTTTACTTGGTATAGTTACTATTGCTGCAATAATCGGGGGATATTTGGGTGATTTTATTATGCATTATCGCTTAACTCCGTCTCAGATAAAAAAACTTATTGCAGTTGTTTTATTCTTGCTTGCAATAAAAATGTTATTTAAATTATTATAAAGGAAAAATATGTTACATATTTTAAAAAAAATAGCTGATTGGCTGGTAGAACATGAAGAAAAAGCGGCGGAAGATTGTAAAATTCCAGATGAAATAATAAACGAGTGGGAAGAAATAGTAAATGAAAAATTAAAAAAAATGGAAAAACATCACAAAACAAATTCGGAAGAATATGAAATGCTAAAAGACATCAAACAAAGAATTGAAGAAATTAAAAAACATAGAGCAAAAGAGTGCAAAATAAAATAAGACCTAGCCTCTTTGAACTTTTTTTCTCTTTTTTCCTACTTGGATTTACCTCTTGCAGTATGGCAATGCTTGAAGAGCTTAAACAACTAAATAATAGGTAGCTTTAACAACTCCTTTGAATTTTATTTTTGCTCTCTTTGCATTTATAGCGGTTAAATATTTTAAACTTAATGTTTTGTGGGTATTTGTTATTGGAATAATAGGTGCATTAATTTTAAATTTATAAATATAACACTAATAATGTCAAAAATAAAACAATAGGTGTTATTATAAATCCAAATTTAATATATTTAAAAAAAGTAATTTTCACTCCTTTTTTATTTAAAATATCAAGCCAAATAAGAGTTGATAGAGTTCCCAAAGGAGTAAGTTTCGCTCCTATGTTTGTACCTATAATATTTGCATATATAAGTTTTGCATTAGCTCCTTTTAGAGCTAAATCCATAATCATAACTGTTGGGAGATTGTTTAAAATTCCGCTCATAAAACCGCTCAAAAATCCAACTTGCAAAACATTTGCATTTGATACAATCTCTTTTAAATAAAACATTATTTTTGTATTTTCTAAACCAAAAACAATCACATAAAGCCCTATACTAAAAAACAAAATCTGCCAAGGAGCCTTTTTTAAAATAAAAAAATCAACTTCTTTGAAAGAAAAAGTTATTATTAAAAATAATATGGCTCCACCAAGTGCGAAAATACTGACCGGAATATGATACAAATCTCCAATAATAAGACCAATAAACAAAATTACTAAAAAAATCCAGCTAAAAATAAAAAGTTTTTGATTTTTAATTACGCTTTTTTCATCGGGTAATAACTCTATATCAATTTTTTTTGGAATATCTTTTCTAAAAAAAAACCATAATACAAAAATAGAAACTACTACACTTACCAAAAAAGGCAAAAACATATTTAAAAAATATTTAATAAATCCTATATAAAAAAAATCAGCAGTTATAATATTTGTAAGATTTGAAAAAATAAAAGGTAAAGATGCACTATCAGCAATAAATCCTCCTGCAAACATAAAAGCAATAAGAGTTTTTATATTTACTTTTAACATTTTCATTTTTGAAAGAAGAATAGGAGTCAAAATCAAAGCTGCACTGTCGTTTGTTAAAAATGCAGAAATAAAAGCTCCTATCAGCATTGAGTATACAAACATTAAAATACCATTACCCCGAGATAATTTTGCTATCTTTATAGCCCACCACTCAAAAAATCCTATTTCTTCTAAAATTAAAGATAAAATTATAATTCCAATAAATGTTAAAGTAGCATCCCAAACAATATCTATAACTTCAATTACATCTTTTATATTTACAACACCTATTCTAAATGCAATAAAAGCCATTAAAACGGCACTATATCCCATATAACGAGGTTTAATAAAGATTAAAAGAAGAGTTATAACAAGTAAAATTAAAGCCAACTCCATCTACACTCTTTTTTTATTAATTATATCAAAAATTTTCTTGACATATGTTCAAAAAAGTTATATAATTTCATTGAACATATGTTCAAAAGGATTAAAAATGCCAAGAAGAATTAGACGAAGAATTAGAGGCAAATTTCATCACAACTGTTTTAAACCATGTGGAATACCAGAACACAGTTTAGAGTATGAAATACTTACAAAAGATGAAATTGAAGCAATAAGACTTGCTGATTTTGAAGGACTTTATCAAGAAGATGCAGCAAGAGAAATGGAAGTATCGCGTCCTACTTTTAGCAGAATTTTAAATTCTGCAAGAAGAAAAATTGCTAATGCTCTAATTTTGGGCAAAGCAATAGAAATAAAAAACTTTTAAGGAGGGTAAAATGAGAATAGCATTTCCAACAAACAATCAAAAAACAATAGCAAACCATATAGGTCTTGCAAAAGGATTTTTAGTAATTGACACTAAAACAAATGAAAAATTTTATATTGAAAATCCTGTTTTACAAATCATTAATGAAGAAGGGATAGATCTTAAAAACACACAAGAAGGTCAAAGAGGACTTGGAACTGGAAGAATTATACCTCCACTTCTTGCACAAGCTGGTGTTGATGTTTTAGTTGCAAGAGATTTGGGTGAAGGTATGATTAGAAATTTAGAATATGAAGGTATTCAAGCTATTGAAACTGACATCAAAGAAATTGAAAAATTTTTAGAAAATTTTAAGGAGGAAGAAATGATGGAAAAAACATTCAACGAAGAAAGAGAATATAATTATAAAAGAGGATTTGGCAGAGGTTTTGGAATCAGAGGTCAAGGTTTTGGAAGAAGATTTGGCTTTGGACACAGAGGAATGGGATATGGAAGATTTGGCAGAGGTTTTGGACGTGGAAGAGGCTTTGGCAGATTTGGTTTTAGAGGTGGATGGGAGGATTAATTCCTCTCACAATTTTTCAGTAAGTGCTTTATGCTCTAAATCTTTATCAAGATATCTTTTTAAATGCTGATTTTCTATTTTTTTATAAATTATTGTAAATAAAACAACCCCGATTATTGCAATAGCAGCATTTGCTAAATTAGAAGGATTATGAACAAAATTATATCCCACTAAAATTACTGCCGAAATTGAAGTTAATAAAAATCCAAGTAAAGGAATTATTCTATTAGAATTAGTCTCTTTATATAATTTAAAATTAGCAAGATTAACAAGACTAAATACAATCAAAAATCCGAGACTTCCTGCAACTGAAATATTTTCTACATTAAAACTTATCGCAAAAATAACCCCTAAAAGTCCGATAATTATCATTCCTTCATAACCGTTTTTTATTTTTTCTTCAAAGTTTCTTGGAATTTCACCAAGTTTTGCAACAAGATAGCCAACCCTACCTGCCCCATAGATTGTAGCGTTTATTGCGCTGGCGGTAGAAAGAAGCGCGGCAATTCCTATCAAAACAAAACCAAATTGACCAAGAGAAGGTTTGGCTGCAATAGCCAATACATAATCGCTTGCCTTTTTAGCAACTTCAAAACTTACATTTCCAAGTGTTACTATTGCAATAGTTACATATAAAAAAATAACAAAAATAACACTTGCATAAAAAGCTTTTGGTAAAACTGACGGGTCTTTTACATCTTTTGCCGCATTTGCAATAAGCTCAAATCCTTCATAAGCTAAAAAAATAATAAGTCCACCTGTTACTATTGAAATAGGAGAAGTCCAATAAATAGGCTTTAACTGTTCTGGATTGAATGTTTTTAGACCAATAATCACAAAAAAAAGCAATATTGCAACTTTAATAAAAACCATAATATCTTCGGTTTTTCCAGTTAAATAAGCTCCAAAAAGATTTATAACTACAAAAAACAAAATAACCCCAGCTGCCAATAATTTATGAAGCCATGGAACTTCATGACCTATAATTAATGCACTGCCATAACTTCCAAAAGCAAAGGCATAAAGACTGAGCATTATTACATAACTCATAAGCAGCAAATTATTAATTGAACTAGAAAAAAGATTATTACCAAATGCCTGAACAATAAATTCTATTGTTCCACCTTCACTTGGATATTTAATAGATAATTTAGCATAGGAATAGGCAGTAACAAATGCTATTATACCCGCTATAAAAAAAGCGATCGGAGCAGCTCCTTTTGCAAGATCAATTGTAAGTCCAAGAACGGCAAAAATACCACCACCAACCATTCCACCAACACCTATACTAAATGCTTCTAAAAAACCTATTTTTCTCATATTTAGCCTTTATCCCCATAGGGGGAAAAGTAATTAAAGAGTTAAATCCAAAATTCTTTCACATCTGTCAATATCATCACTTGAAGGTTTTCTTCCGGCTCCAAGTTCTTTTAATACTCTTGCTATAATAAGCATTAAAGCACCTATATATTCAGGTAATTTAGCTTCAAGTTCCGCTGAAATTGGATATTTAAGTGGTGGAATTTTTTCAAGAAATGCCAAAATATCTTGAATATTTATTTCTTCTTCAAGTTTTTTGAATTCTCTAATTGATTCTTCAAAACCTTTTGTTAAAGGCATATCTGGTTCCATTATAACATCTCTGCCATTATATCCAGCTTTTTCAACTGCTACTAATAATAAATCGTGAAATTTTTTCTCAACAATATCAGTAATTCTATCTGCTTTTGATTTATCTAAATCAATTCCTGCTGCTTTTCTAAAAACTTCTTCAAGTTTTTTAAATCCGACAACTCTTGCCATTTCCCTCTCCTTATTTTTTATTTAATCATTAAAATTATATAAATTTAGTCAAGGTTTGTCAAGAGAGTTCAAAAAAGAGGCTAAAATTGTTTAAAAATTATAGCCTAAGCCAATATATAAAGCGCTATTGTAATTATGATTAAAACTTAGATTTCTGTAACCTGCAAAAATTTCAGCATTAGTGATTGGAGAATATCCTACATTTACATCAAATCTACTAAATCTATCAGCATTATCAAAACTCAAAACTTTTGGAGCATATTCAGCTTCTGCTCTGACAAAAACAGGAATATTTAAATTAGGAATATAACTAAACACCCCAAAACCCAATGGAATAGCGGTATTGTCTTTTGTATGAACAAAATCCGCTATTAAAGAAAATTTAATATTTTGTATATTAACTCCTATTAAATTTCCTTCCGCTTTTACCCCAAGTAAAAAAAAGTTATTCTTATTCGAATTATCATTATATAAGAAAAAACCTCTTGCTTTTATATTATTTTGTGTTATTCCACTTTCTGCATATACTCCAATAGTAGAATTAGTAATTTGAAGATTCACATTTGTATTTTGTGCAAATAGACAACTTCCAGCAATTAATATTCCTGAAATAAATTTTTTCATTCATAACTCCTTTATTTTTCTTCATATGAACCGTAATTTAAATATTTTTGAAATCGTTTTTGAAGTAATGTTTCTTTATCAAATTTTTTAAGCTCATCAATCTGTTCTATAAAATATTTTTTTATATTTTCTGCTGTTTTATCATAATCTCTATGAGCACCTTCTTTCGGCTCTTCAATAATATCATCAATTAAACCAAGTTCTTTTAGCTCTTGGGCTGAAATTTTAAGAGCTTTTGTAGCAGTTTCGGCTTTTGAATTATCACCCCATAAAATACTTGCACATCCTTCTGGTGAAATAACACTAAATACCGAATATTGAAGCATTGCAAATTTATCAGCAACTCCTATTGCCAATGCTCCACCACTTCCGCCTTCACCTATTACAATACTAACAGTTGGTGTTTTGATCCTTGATAATTCAAAAAGATTTCTGGCAATCGCTTCACTTTGTCCTCTCTCTTCTGCACCTATTCCCGGATATGCCCCGGGAGTATCAACCAAAAAAAGAATCGGTAAATTAAATTTTTCAGCAAGTTTTGCTATACGCAAAGCTTTTCTATAACCTTCTGGATGAGGCATACCAAAATTTCTTTTTAATTTTTCTTTTGTATTTCTGCCTTTTTCCTCACCTATAACAACACACTTTTCACCCTCTATAATTCCAATATAACATATTATTGAAGGATCATCTCTAAATTCTCTATCACCATGCAGCTCATATTTTTCATCCATAATTCTATCAATTATATCAATAGCATGAGGTCTATCCGGATGACGAGCAAGTTGTAATTTTTGATAAGGGGTTAAATTTTTAAAAGTTTTATCAATCTCTTTTTCTAAATCTTTTTGTAAAGAAGATACAGCATGTGTATCTCCTTTAATTTTTGCTACATCGATTTGTTCTTTAAGTTCTTCTATTCTTTTCTCAAAATCAAGGACTGCCAATTTAAGCCTTTTTATTTTACTTTTTTAAATATTACAACACCATTGGTTCCACCAAATCCAAAAGAATTACTCATTGCAATATTAATTTCAGCAACTCTAGCTTTATTTGGAACATAATCCAAATCACATTCAGGGTCCGGTTCTTCATAATTAATTGTAGGAGGCAATATATTATTTTGCATTGCCATAAGAGTAATCACAGCTTCTATTGTTCCAGCAGCACCCAAACAGTGTCCTGTTGCACCTTTTGTTGAACTTACAGGAGGAGTGTTTTCTTTTCCTCCAAAAAGAGTCTTAATCGCCATTGTTTCATAAAGATCATTATATTTTGTTGATGTACCGTGTGCGTTAATATAATCAATTTTTGGTTTTCCTGCCATTTCATAAGCCATTTTCATAGCTCTATATGCACCTTCTCCACCAGGAGCAGGAGTAGTAATATGGTTTGCATCACCACTTTCACCAATACCTATAATTTCAGCGTATATTTTAGCACCTCTTGCAACCGCATCTTCATATTTTTCTAAAATTAGACATGCACCACCTTCACCCATCACAAACCCATCTCTTTTTGCATCAAATGGTCTACTTGCATGAGCTGGGTCGTCATTTCTTGTTGAGAGAGCTTTCATTGCTGAAAATCCACCTACTCCCACAGGACAAATACAAGCTTCCCCTGCAACTACCATCATTTTATCAGCCATTCCAGATTTAATAGTTTTAAATGCCTCAGTGATTGCATGCGTACCAGCTGCACAAGCTGTAACACTAGCGAGATTTGGACCTTTTAATTTATATTCTATTGATGTAAATCCTCCTAGCATATTAACCAATGCACTTGGAATAAAAAAAGGAGATATTCTTCTTGGTCCTCTTGTTTCTACAATAACACTCGCTTTTTCTATTACCGGAAGCCCCCCTATACCACTTGCAGCACTTATACCAAATCTTTCTGAATCATATTCATCAAGACCGCTGTCTTCCATAGCTTCTTTTGCTGCCGCAAGACCTAATTGAATAAATCTATCTGCTTTTTTAACTTCTTTTGGGTCCATAATAGTTTTTGGGTCAAAATTTTTAACTTCTCCGGCAATTTGAGAAGCAAAACCTTCCGGATCAAAATGTGTAATCCTATCAATTCCGGTTTTACCTTCAATTATATTATTAAAACTTTCATCTTTATTAAGCCCTACTGAATTAATCATTCCGATACCAGTTACAACAACTCTCATTGATTTCCTTTTTTAAGAAGTAATAAAAGCATATTAAAATATACTTTTATTACCTCTCAAACAAGAGAGGCTTATATTTATAATATTTTATTTTTTATGTTCTTCTATATAATTTACGACATCTTGAACAGTTTGAATTTTTTCTGCTTCACTATCAGGAATTTCAATCTCAAATTTTTCTTCAAGAGCCATAATCATCTCAACAACATCAAGACTATCAGCTCCAAGGTCTTCAACAAATCTTGCTTCTGGTTTAACTTCCTCAGGACTTACATTTAATTGTTCAACTATTACTTCTTTTACTTCATCAAATAATGCCATATTTTCTCCTTTTATTTTTTTTATAGCAGCATTTTATCATAAAATTAATTTAATTTACAAATTATAAAATATCTACATATACATTCCACCATTTACTTTTAGTGTTTCACCTGTTATATAACTTGCCTCGTCACTTAAAAGAAATGCCACAGCATTCGCAACTTCTTTTGGATCTGCTAGTCTTTTTAGAGGAATTTTATTTAAAATTTCTTTTTTAACTTTCTCAGGCAAATTTTTTGTCATATCAGTATCAATAAATCCCGGAGTTACTGTATTGAATCTTATATTTCTTGGAGCACCTTCAAGAGCAAAAGTTTTAGTCATTGCAATAACTCCCCCTTTACTTGCAACATAATTTGCTTGTCCTATATTACCTGATTCAGCAACAACACTTGCTACATTAACAACACTCCCAAATCTTTTTTTACTCATAACTTTTAATGCCTCTCTACATCCTATAAATGTTGATGTTAAATTTGCATCGATTACTTTTTTAAAATCTTCTAAACTCATTCTCATAGCCAATTTATCGTTTGTAATGCCAGCATTGTTTACAAGATAACTAAGTTCGCCATCAGAATCGATTATAGTTTTAACAGCATCAACAAATGCTTTTTCGTCACTAACATCAAACCCAATAACCGCCGCATTTCCGCCATTATTTTCGATTTCTTCTTTTAATTTGTCCGCCATTTCGGCATTGCTTCTGTAATTTATCCACACTTTTATACCATATTCAGCTAAAACTTTTGCAATTTCAGCCCCAATTCCTCTACTTGCACCTGTAATTAATACATTTTTCCCACTAAAAGTCATATATGCTCCTTTAATTTTAAATTATATTTTTATGATACAATTTTATCCAAAAAAAGGCTCTTTATGTTATATTATTTATATTCTCATTTTGGAATAAATCTTTTTCATTATATTTCAGTAAGAGCAATTTTCTCTTTTTTCATTGCCTTTTTATTAACTCTTTATTTAATGCCTAAGTTTATTCAATGGGCAAAACATAAATTCACTCAACCGATTTACGAATTAGCACCTCAAAACCATCAAATAAAATCAAAAACTCCTAGTATGGGGGGAGTTGTATTTATATCAAGTGCAATAATTGCAATATTAATCGGTACTGCATATAATATATATGTATTTTTATCTTTAATTACTTTAATTCTATTTTCTTTGATAGGAGTAATAGATGATTTAGGTAAAATATTAAACAAAAACAATCAATCTGGTCTAAGTCCAAAAATGAAATTTTTATTACAAACAATTGCAGCTTTTATAATATCTTTAATTTTATACTTTATTCATTTTGATACAAAACTTTTTATTCCATTTTATAAATATCCTATAATTGACATGCATTTTTTTGCCGTATTTTTTTGGACATTTGTCATAGTTGGTATGAGTAATGCTGTCAATTTGACAGACGGACTTGATGGTTTAGCAACCGTTCCTAGTATTTTTTCTTTATTTACGCTTACACTTTTTGTATATTTAATGGGTAATATGATTTTCAGTAAATATCTATTTTTACCATTTGAACCTGGCATAGGTGAATTAGTAATAGTTTCTACTGCATTAATAGGTGCACTACTTGGATTTTTGTGGTATAACGCAAATCCAGCAGAAATTTTTATGGGTGACAGCGGAAGTTTAAGTATTGGTGCTATTATAGGCTTTTTTGCAATAGTAGCAAAAAATGAATTCTTATTAGTATTTATTGGCTTTATATTTATAATCGAAACAATTTCTGTTATACTTCAAGTAACATCTTTCAAAACAACAGGTAAAAGAATATTTTTAATGGCACCAATACATCATCATTTTGAAAAGTTAGGTTGGAACGAAAACAAAGTAACTATCAGATTTTGGATAATATCATTTATTACAAATTTAATTGCAATATTAAGTATTAAAATCAGATAAAGGATTATAATGGAAACAATGGAAAATGAAAAATTAAAAAGTGAACTTAAAGTATTTAAGCTAAAAGCATTAAAAGAAAAAATTATTCTTTTTGGCGTTACTATTCTTATTATAGCTGAGCTTATAATTATATTTTCTTTTCTAAAAAAATATATTACACCAAATCCGGTAATAACTAAGCCTTATATAGCTGTTATAAATATAGATAAGACAATTACGGTTCCATATATAAATAAATTAATGTCCAAAATGAACGCATTGGCAAAAAATAAAAAATGTAAAGAATTTCTCTTAATATTCAATACACCGGGAGGCAGCCCAAGTGCAAGTGATGAATTTAATGCTTATTTAAAATATTTAAATAAAAAGAAAAAAGTAAATGTATATGTAGAAAGTATGGCAGCAAGCGGAGGGTATTATATTATTAGTGCCATTAAACCTATTATCGCAAATAAAAATGCTGTTGTAGGAAGTATAGGTGTAATCATGCCGCACTTTGTAATTAAAAAACTTGCAGATAAAATAGGAATTGAAGAAGATACATTAACAGTTGGCAAATATAAAGAACCGGTTAGTTTATTTAAAAAATTCTCTAAAAAAGACAAACAATATTTACTTTCACATCTTTTACTTCCTACTTATAATAATTTCTTAAAAACAGTAGCACAAGATAGAGGAATTCCTCTTAAAAAACTGAAAAAATATGCTGATGGCAAAATATATATTGCTACACTTGTTAAAGGAATTTTGGTAGATAAAATTTCAGACTTAGTAAATGTAAAAGAAAATTTGAAGAAAAAATATAATGGAAATATTAGGTTTGTAAATATTTCTCTTGAAAAAAAACCTTTACCATTTTTTAATATTAAACTTTCAAGTGATATCGGTCAGGCGTTAAAGGAAATAGTTAAATGAAATCCCTTTTTGGATATGGAATTACGACAAAAGAAATAGCTAAAAGCGGAGGATGGTATATTTATGATGATAAATTTAAAGATATAAGCTTTGACAAATACGGAAATAAACTTTTGCCATCATCTCTTTTTGATGGGGAAAAGTCAAAATTGGAAATAACATCCCCGGGAATCCCTCCATCACACCCTTTGATAAAAAAAGCTAAAAATTTAATAAGTGAACTTGATTATTATTTTGATCCTAATATCTTTCAAATATGGATTACAGGTACAAATGGTAAAACCACTACAACACAGATGATACACTATCTACTTGAAAACAGTGAAATAGGTGGAAATATAGGAATTTCCCTTGGAAAATTAAACCCAAATAAAAAATGGGTCATAGAAACAAGCTCATTTCAATTATTTTATACAAAATATGCCAAACCAAATATTTTTATTATTCTTCCATTAAAAGAAGATCATATCTCTTGGCATGGAAATTTTGAAAATTATAAAAAGGCTAAACTTTCCCCTCTTAAAAGAATGAATAAAAGAGATATAATAATTATGCCTAAAAAACTTGACACAAAAACTGATGCCTTTAAAATTCTTTATGAAAACGAAGAGGATTTAATTAAATATTTTGATATTAAAAAGACCGAATTTGAAGTTCCTTTTTTACTTGACGAATTGTTGGCAAAAGCAGTTTATAAAATTCTCACTTTTAAAGACAAATCTTTAAATAATTTTAAAATTGATGAACATAAATTAGAAAAAATTGTTGATTCAAAAAATAGAATATGGATAAATGACAGCAAAGCCACAAATATTGACGCAACTCTTAATGCTCTGAAAAGATATAATAAAAAATTTATACATTTAATTATAGGAGGAGTAGATAAAGGCCAAGATTTTTATGAATTATTTGAATATATGGCAAAACTTAATATTAAATTGTATATAATTGGAGAAAATAGAGAAATTTTCAAAAAATTAGCTGATAAATATTCTATAAATTATATTGAATCAATTTCAATAAATAATGCCATAAAAGAAATTGATAAGATTTTAAAATATAATGAAATTGCTTTATTAAGCCCTGCCTGTGCAAGTTTTGACCAATTTAATAATTATAAAGAAAGAGGAGAAATATTTAAAAAATGTATAAATTCATTATAAATCTTTTTATAATTATATTTTTCCTAGGTTGTGCCGAAAAAATAAATCCAAATGAATACCATCCAATACTTGCACCAAAAGCACCCATACAACCTTCTTCACGGGAAATAAATTTTAAACCTAATGTAATAATATTCGCAAAAAACAACAATTTTTATGAAAATAAATCAAAAGAAATTTTGGAAAATTTACTTATAAACTCTAAATTTGTTAATATATTAAATAGAAAATCAAATATAAAAAACGAAATAAAATTAGCAGAAGATGCAAAAGCAACACAAAGCAATTTAAATCAAGCCGATTATATTATCATTGAAAACATAACCCCAAAAAAATATAGCGTTAAATATATACCTCCTGTTTATTATAAAGACCACAAAGGCCGTATTCATAAAATACCCGGTTATTATTTATATAAAGCTTGTAGCAATGGTTATATAAATATTTATACCCTTTTGCCTTATAAATTATTATATTCGATATACGCAGATGGTTGTTATAGTGCAACTACACCAAATTATCAAAATATAAAAAAATATATGTTGTTAAACAGCTTAAAAGAAGCAATAAATAATGAAAAATATACAATATATAAAATATTTACTCCAAAAGGATATATATTTGAAATAAGAAAAAAAGACAATGAACTAATATTGCATACTACACTTGGTTACAAAAATGGAGCTAAACAATATGAACATGTTACTATATATGAAAAAAAATTAATAAAATTACCTTTTAATAACAAAAAAATAATTGAGGAAATAAAAATAGGTGAAGGAATTATTAGTAATGTTATCAATCAAAATGATAGTTGGGTTATTGTTAAAAAATATAAAACAATGCCTAAAATCGGCGATTATATCAAAATGAACTATAAATTCAGTTTTTGGGATATTTTCAAATGAAAAAATTAAGTATCGTAATTTTATTAATTTTTACAGCATGTACCAGTCCAATACCTAAATGGTATAACAAAATTTATCAAGATAACCAAAATTATCTTTATGCAACAGGATCTGGCCCTACAAAAAAGGATGCAATTAATTCCGCTCTTGCCAATGCAAGCGCTAAAATTGCAATAAAAATAAAAAGCATATATAAATCTCTTAAATATCAAAATAAAACAGAAAATAATACAATTTATTCAAATACCTCCGTTTTGAATATACAAGCCAAAACTTTCCCTATAATTTTTACAAATTATAAAATTATAAAATTAACAAAAATTGCTGATAAATATTATGTTTTAATAAAAATAGATAGATATAAGACTGCCAAATATATGTGTAAAAATCTTAATATACCAATTATTAATACAAACAATCTAAATTTACTTTTAAAATATCATAAAATAGTCAAAATACTAAATAAAAAAATTGAAGAAATAAAAAATATAAATGCGATTTATCCTATTTGTCAATCAAAATTAAAAAAACTTATAAAACTAAAAAATAAAATATATAAAAAATTTCATAATTTCACCTATAATATAA
>JALWNI010000085.1 GCA_027083695.1 Nautiliaceae bacterium
GAAAAAGCTGGTTTAAAATCCCTGAATCAATCAAAGTTATATTTACAGGCCAAAGAAGCGAACACATTTATGGAAAAGATTTGATACTTGAACTTATAAGACAAATAGGAGTTGATGGAGCATTATACAAAGCTCTTGAATTTACAGGAGATACAATCGAAAATCTTCCTATGGATGACAGGATGAGTTTATGTAATATGGCTATTGAAGCCGGGGCTAAAAACGGAATTATAGCTTATGACAAAATCACAGAAGGATTCTTAGAAGAAGTTAAAAAATACAACCCTCTAAGAGCTGAGCCAAAAATTCACTACTCAGACCCTGATGCGAAATATTCACAAATTATTGAAATTGATGTAAGCAAACTTGAACCAATGGTAGCTTATCCATTCCTTCCAAGCAATGGAAAGCCTGTTTCACAAGCTGTAAAAGATGATATCGAAATCCATCAGGTATATATAGGAAGCTGCACAAACGGTACTTTGAGTGATCTTAGAACAGCAGCAAACATTCTAAAAGGCAAAAAAGTACATAAACGCGTAAGACTTATCGTAACTCCTGCGACTCAAAGAATTTACAAACAAGCAGAGCATGAAGGAATTATCGATACGCTTATTGATGCAGGTGCAGTGGTTGCAAACCCTACTTGCGGTGCATGTCTTGGAGGATATATGGGAATTTTGGGTGACGGTGAAAGATGTGTAGCCACAACAAACAGAAATTTCAGAGGTAGAATGGGAAGCAGAAATTCAGAAGTTTACCTAAGCAACGCAGCAGTAGCAGCGGCTAGTGCAATAGCAGGAAAAATTGCCGACCCAAGAGATTTATGAATTATCTAATTCCTGAATGGGAAAAACAGGAATTTATTCAGCTTGTTTTTCCCCACAAAAACACTGACTGGAATTGCTGTTTAGATGAAGCCATTGCAACATTTAGTGAAATAGCCTATGCAATAGCCCAGCACCAGAAAGTTTTAATTTGTTATGAAGATGAAAATACTATTAATCATCTTAAACATAAAAATTTTATATTCAAAAAAGTAAAAAATAACGACACTTGGGCAAGGGATTTCGGAGCAATAAGCGTAAAAATTGACAACGAAATTAAACTTCTTGATTTTAAATTCAACGGCTGGGGACTTAAATTTCCGGCAAATTATGATAATTTAATTTCAAGAGAAATCTTTAATATTTATAAAAGCTACAATTTTGTACTTGAAGGTGGAAGTATAGACACAAACGGGGAAGTTTTACTAACCACGAGTCAATGTCTGCTTGAAGCAAACAGAAATTATCCAATGAATAAAGAAGAAATTGAAGAGTTTTTAAAAAAAGAACTTTACATAAAAGAAATAATCTGGCTAAATCACGGATTTTTAGAAGGTGATGATACAGACTCTCATATAGATACACTTGCAAGATTTGTAAATGAAAATACAATAGTTTACTGCAAATGCGAAGATAAAAACGATATTCACTATAATGAGCTTAAAAAAATGGAAGAAGAACTTAAAAAAACAAACTTCAACCTTATACCATTACCTATCCCAAGCCCAAAATATTATGAAAATGAGAGACTTCCGGCAACTTACGCTAACTTTTTAATAACAAACGAAGCCGTAATTTTGCCAATTTATGAAGATGCAAAAGATAAATATATATACGATTTATTCAAAGAAATTTTCGATAAAGAAATAATTCCAATTAATGCAAATGTACTCATCAGACAACACGGAAGTATCCACTGTATAACAAAAGAATATTTTAGTAATAATTTAAAAAGTTAAATGTTGTTTTATAATTTAAAAAAGGAAAATCATGACAAATGATAATGAAATAAGATTTTTTTCTTTACTTAAAGATTTATTTATAGGTGAAAAAATTGAAGGCGATAGTGCTTATGTAAATTTAATGAAATTAAAATCTCTTCATTTTGAAAAGATTGAAAATAGAATAAAAAATGAACTTTTTGGTAAAAAAAACAAAGAAGAAATTTACGATAAGCTCTATACATTTTTTCACTCTTTTTTTGATAAAAGTGGTGGTATTATGTTTGCTAATACTCCAAGATGGAAAAATATTTATGCTAAGCTCTCTTCAAAAGATGTAGAGCTTTTTTATAAAACAAGGGATTTATATTACATAAAAACTCAAAAAGTGTATAACTCAATGGA
This sequence comes from Nautiliaceae bacterium, assembly GCA_027083695.1. GTDB lineage: Bacteria > Campylobacterota > Campylobacteria > Campylobacterales > Nautiliaceae > JALTBU01. Next base: position 2,174 of record JALWNI010000085.1, read on the forward strand.
GATTAAATTAGAAGATAAAACAGCTAATTTTATTTTTAAATTTGATGTAAGTGATTTAGGAGAAAGAAAAGGAAATGAAAAAAAGGATATTGAATTTTATTTTGTAGATTATAAAAAAGATGATGTAAAACATTTTTTAATTTTTAAGGTCAAATATAAAGAAAAACCAAATTATGATATTTTAAGAAATATTTTAGGAATTAAAGAAATAAAAGATATTAAAAAAACTCTTTTAAGTAAGAATGATGCTCATATTAAAATAGTTAAGAATTTTGTATATGAAAATAAAGATAAATTAAAAGCTGATGATATAGAATTGTTGATTGAAGAAGTTGATAAACACTCTTTAATGAAAGAAGCCAAAGTTGAATTTGTAATTACTAAATATAAATCTATTAAAAAACTGATTCCACAATTAAAAGAAGAGTTTTTTAATAAAGCATTAGCACTGTATAAAAAACAAAGCGAGATAGATTATTTTATACACAAAAATGCAAGAGCATTTTTAAAAGAGCAGTTTAATTTGTATATGTTTAATTATCTTAATGATGAAGATGTGATTTTTGAGCAAAAAAGACTTGATAAGCTGAAATTCTTAAAAAAGATAGCTGATATTGTTATTGATGAAGTTTCTTTATTTGAAGATGAATTAAAAAGAATATGGACTAAACCAAGGTTTGTATTTGATTCAAACTATGTAATTACAAAAGATAGATTAGAGAAATATCAAGTTTTAGATAAATTTTTAGCTCATTCAGGAATAGAAGAACAGATAAAAGAGTGGAAAAGTTTAAAATTAGTAGATAAAGATTTTGAATTAAATCAAATTGAAGATGAAAAGTATAAATATTTACCTTTTGATACAAAATATTTTAAAGATATTGAAATAAGCTTACTTGAAAAGATAGATAATCTTGATGATGAGATTGATGGAAGGCTTATTCATAGTGAGAATTTTCAAGCATTAAATACTCTTTTGCCAAAGTATAGAAATCAAGTTGATTTGATTTATATTGATCCTCCATTTAATTTAGGAAAAAATGCCGAATATGATTATTTAGTTAATTATAAAGACTCTACATGGGCTACACTTCTTGAAAATAGAATAAGATTAGCAAAAGAATTTTTAAGTAAAAGTGGTAGTATCTTTGTAAGATGTGATTATAATGGTAATTATATTGTAAGAATGTTATTAGATGAGATTTTTGGAAAAAATAATTTTATAAATGAGTTATCTGTAAGTAGAATAAAAAAATCAGACAGTAGGGCTAATAAATATAATAGTGCTGTAGATACTGTATTTTGGTATTCAAAAACAGAAAATTATTATTTTGAAATACAATCTTTTAAAATAAATAGAAAAGAAAGATGGCATGCAATGGATTCTCAAGGGCAGGGAAAACCAATGTGGATTTTAGGTAAATTAAGAGAACCGCCAAAGGGAAGACACTGGACTTTTAGTCAAGAAAAAATAATTGAATTAGAAAAACAAGGGAGAATAAAATTATCTAAAACAGGAAAACCTTTGTATTTAATTGAAGCTTCTGATGTTCAATTATTAGATTCAAATTGGACAAATATTCCAGGTTATTCATCTACTACATCATTTCAAACTGAAAATTCTGA
>JALWNI010000086.1 GCA_027083695.1 Nautiliaceae bacterium
AAAAATACATTATTTCTCCGTAAAAGTATATGTTTTTGTTTTTAAAATAGGTTTTAATAAATAATCCATTACTGTTTTTTGTCCTGTTACAATATCAACACTAGCTGTCATACCCGGTTTTATTTTTAATTTTTTCCCATTTTTTTCTAAATAATTTTTATTTGTCTGAACATATACAATATAATATACATTACCTTTCCTGTCTTCCTCTGTATCAGGACTTATAAGAACAACTTTTCCTTTCATATTTCCAAAAATTGTATAATCGTAAGCACTAAATTTAATAATTGCTTTTTGCCCTGTATATAAAAAACCTATATCTTTTGGTTTTATTTTTGTTTTAATCAAAAGCTTTTCATTAACTGGAACAATTTGAGCAACATCTCCACCGGGTTTTATTACCTCTCCTATTGTATTGACGTACAGTTTTTTTATAATACCGTCAATAGGAGATACTATAACAGTTCTTTTTATTGTATCTTTATATGATTGAAGTTGAGCTTTTAATGTTCTATATTGAGTAATTGCATCAGTTAGTTTCTCTTTTGCATTATTTTGAAACTGTAATTGCAATGTTATAATTTTATCTTTAATTTCTTTTATAGCACTTTTAAGTTTAGGTATAGAAGATTTAGTAGACTGATAATTATTTTCTATATCATTAACTTCTCTTTGTAATTTATAAAGTTCTATTTTTGATTTCACTCCTTGTTTTACCATTGGAATTGTCATTTTTAACTCTTTTTTTATAATAATTAAAGAATTATTTAACAATTTTAAAGAATTTTTTGCACTTTGCAACTCATGTTGTTTTTGAACTAATTGCTCTTTTAAAGCTGAAATTTTTGAATTTAATTCTTCATTATCACTTTTAAAAAGACTCAATTCATTTCTTACAATTTCTGGTGCTTTTTTTTCTATTAATTTAGAATATATTAATTGTTTATTTCCGTTAGCTTCTGCTTGCAGTCTTTTAATTCTAATTTTATATGCTAAAATTTTTGCTTTTGTAGCTTCAAGAAATGAGAGTGATTTTTGATTTTTTATTTTTACAAGAGGCTGTCCTTTTTTTACATATTCACCTTCTTTTACATAAATTTTTTCTACAATACCCCCTTCTAAATTTTGAACTACTTGGTTTTTCCCACTAGGAATCACTTGACCTTTACCTCTTACAATTTCATTCACCTTTGTAAATGAAGCCCATATTATAAATCCTACAATTACAATAAACCAAAAAAAAAGTATTAATCTTATTTTAGTTGGAGTTTTTCTTAAAATTGCTTCACTTAGAGCATTCATAAATTCATAATCATTTTTAGAAAAATTATTCTTCATCTATTTCCTTATTAATTTATTCAGCTCTGTCAACACTTTGTCTTTTGGTCCATCTATAATTTTTTTACCTTCATGCATTACTATTATTCTGTCTACTAATGTCAATAATACCGGATTTTGAGTAATTAAAATTAAAGTTTTATCTTTTAAAAAATTTTTTAAATTATTTATGACCTCTTTTTCTGTATTTTTGTCCATTGAACTCGTAGGTTCATCTAAAATAAAAATTTTTCCGTTTTTTAATACTGCTCTTGCAATTCCCACTGTTTGTCTCTGCCCTCCACTAAGCCCCAATCCTCTTTCTTCAATTGGCATTTCAAGCCCCATAGGATGTTTAGATATAAAATTATAAGAAGTTGAAATTTTTGTTGCTTCTATTATTTTAGAAGCTTCATATCTTTTTCCAAGAGTTATATTTTCTTGAATATCTCCTCTAAACAAATTAATATCCTGAGGAACATAAGAAATTATACTCCTTACAAAAGCAGGATCAATTTGAGATATATCTAAATTATCTATTAAAATTTTTCCTTTTTCTGGTTCATATAATTTTAAAAGCAATTTTATAAGAGTACTTTTACCAGAACCAATATTTCCGATAATAGCAACTTTTTCTCCGGGATTTATGGTAAAACTAACATCTTCTAAAACATAAACATCATTTTGAGGATACTTAAAATATACATTTTTAAATTCTATTTTTCCTTTTAAATCTTCAATATGTAAAAATTCTTTATCTCTCTCTTTTTCCAATTTTATAATATTTTCAATAGCTTCATATGCAACTTTTGCATCTGAATATTGTGAAATTAATGCTGCAACTTTTCCCATAGGAGCTACTGTCCTTGAACCTAAAATAACAGCTGCAATTAATGCACCCATTGTTAATTGATGAGATGTTATAAGATATACTCCTGCAACAACCGTTACAACAGTATTTAACTGGGTCATTAAATAAGTTACATTTGGTATGGAAGCACTTAATATTTTTGTTTTTAAAAATTTTTCTGCTATGTTGCCAGTAGCTTCTTCCCATTTCCATTGCTGAGATGATTCAAGATTGTGCGTTTTTACTGTCTCAATATTTTGTAAAGTTTCAACCAAGATTGAACTTTTATATGAGTGTGCATGATGAGTTTCATTCATTAATCTTTCCAAAGGCTTTCTTATTATTAATGCATATAAAACAATTAACAAAGAAAATAATATAGGCACTACAACTAATATTCCAGCTATATACCATATAACTAATAAAAACAATATACTAAAAGGGATATCAACTAATGCTGAAATTGTAGCAGAAGTAAAAAAATTTCTAATTACATCAAAACTTCTTAAATTATTTGCAAAAGAACCAACTGATTTAGGATAAACAGACATTTTCAAGTTCATAGCTTTTTCAAAAATCAATGAAGACATTATTACTTCACTTTTTTTACCAGCAAGTTCCAATAAATAAACTCTTATATTTTTTAAAATAAAATCAATAAATAAAACTAATATTATTCCAATTGTAAATGACCATAAAGTTTCTTGTGCATCATTAGGAATAACTCTATCATAAACATTCATTGTAAAAAGTGGAATTGCAAGAACAAATAAATTAATTAAAATAGAAGCAATAATAACATCTCTGTATAATGGAAAAGAAAGTTTTAATGTATCCCAAAACCAATGTTTAGGCTTAATTTTTAAAGTATTGTGTTTGTCCGTATATTCATATTCTTTTTTTAATAAAAAGCCAAAACCTAAATAATCTTTTTTTAAATCTTCTAATTTTATCCATTCACTAAGCCCATCGCCTTCGGGTAAAATAATTTTAGCTTTTCCATTTTTAATTTGTTCTAAAATAACACAATGTTTGTTTTTTAAAAGTATTATCATAGGAAGATGTACATTTAAAATATCATCCAAATTTTTTTTTACTAATGTACTTTTATAACCTGCTCTTTTGGCTATACGGGAAAAAAGAGATTTCGGATTATTAATAGAAAAAATCTCTTCATCCAATGGAATACCATGTATTAATGATTCCCTTGAAATTGGTTTATTATAAAGTTTAGTAAAAAGAACTAAACAATCTAATAAAAAATCGTTTATTTTACTATTTTCCATTTTAATTGTTAATTAAATTTTTAAAAACTTTTTTACCATAAATTTTTTCTACTAAATCACCTATTAAATTATGAATTTTTATTTTAGTATATAATAAATCATATCTTGTTTTTATTACTTCATTTTTTGCCTTATATAAGTCATTTTGAGCTGTAAGTAATTCTAAAAGTGTTCTTCTACCCATGTTAAACTCTTTTTGATATAAAGCAAGTGTTTTATTGGCATACAATTTATATTCCATAATATCTCTTAATCTTTTATTTAAAGTGTTTTTCAAATCCCATGCATTAAACAAATTTGCTTTAATTTCTCTTTTTAATTTATTTAATGTATTTACTGCTTCATTTTGTTTTATTTTGTTTATTTGTGAATTTGTTTTATCTTTATATCCATTAAATAAATTATAAGTAAGATTTAAACTTGCTATAAATCTATCATCAGGACTATCATAAGGATTTCTATCTGAAACATCATTGTAATTTTGTGTTAATTGTAAATCTATTTTAGGATAAAAATTTTTATCAATAACTTTTTGATACTCCTTCATAGCAGCTATATAAAATTTAGCACTTTTTATTGCAGGATTTTTATTTAAAGCCATATAATAAGCATCTTTTAATGTTGTTGGCAATGAAAGCGAAATATCAAAACGAATATTATTAATATTAGGAGCAAATCCAAAAATCTTTTCAAAATTATTTTCTGCTTCTTTTAAATTATTTTTTAAAATTAAAAGATTTGATTTAGCCAAAAAATATTGAGATTCAATTTTTGTAACTTCTGATTTTGTAGTCATACCACCTTTATAAAGCTCTTGTACTTTTTTTAATATATCTTTTGTAATTTTTAAATTATCAACTCCATTTTTATATAATAAATTTGCTTTTATTACATCTATATATGCTTTCAAAGCTTTATCTGTAATATTATTCACTGTTTGAATATATTTAAACGCAACACTTACAGCTTTTGCTTTTTGGAAATCAATATTTCCAATAGTACCATAGCCATTAAATAAATTTTGCGTAAGAACCAATGCAGTTTTATAATATCGATATGTTTGATTTACAGTATCTTTTTTAAACATGCCTGATTTGGCAAATCCACCTTCAAGAATAAAATCAATTGTTGGTAAATTACTTGCTTTGGCTACTTTAATTTCTCTTTTTTGTTGTAAAAATTTATTAAGAGCTATTTTTATATCTGGACTTGTTGATAAAAGTTGAGCAACTGAATTTTGAACCATTGAAGCATTTAATCCTATTCCTATTAATACTAGTGACAATACCCTTTTCATCCTCGTCCTTTTTTTTAATTAATTATTATAATAAATATAAATTTTAGTGTCAATTAAATTACTTAAATCTTTTTTTTAATATCAATAAATAAATGAGTGCAATAGCAGGAACAATACTAACTCCAAACAAAAAACTATAAACATCAAAAATATCTTTTTTACTCAAATATAAAAAAGAACCGATTAAAAATATATATCCTAAAATTCTTATAAAATTAAAACCTCCTTTAAATGAAAAAAGTATAGCTTCATACCATTTTAGTTTTGGTCTTTTTAATTTTTTTAACTCTTTTTCATCTATTTTATCATCTTCATCTTCAATATTATATGGATCTTCATATTTTTTTAAAATATCTTCTCCTACATTACCGTTTTCTATTTGTCTTTTAATAGAGTTACTATACCCTATAAAAGAGCCTAAAATTATTAAAGATGTTGCAAAAAAAGCAAGTTGTGTATTATATAACCAGAGATTGTTATCTTCTAAATAACAAAAAACAACAATACCAATATCTACTGCAATTAAAATTCTTATCAAATCTAATACAATATTTTTATTCATGTCTCCCTCTTTATATATATGCTTTATAAAATTTTATTCCACCGACCCAAACTTCTTCAATTAAATTTTCTTTTAATAAATCATTAAATATTCTTTGAGTATGTTCATCCAAAATATTTTTTACATCACTTTCACTAAATGGTCTTTTTTTTAAAGTATTTAAAAGTTCTTCTTTTGTTAAATTTTCTATTTTATATTCAATTTTTTCTCTGGTAGGAATAAAAATTTTTTGATTTTTTATATATTCTGAAAGTTGAAATAATTTATTTATACTTACTCCCTCAACTTTATATGCTGGCGGTCTGTCAATTGTTGAGATATCTACTCTATCAGGATTAATCTGTTCCAAAACTTTATTAAAAGCTATAAATTCTTCTTTTTTATCATTGATTCCTTTAACAACCAATATTTCAATTATAAGCTCTCCTTTATATATTTTTCTAAACTTAATAATTCCTTCAATAATATTTTTTAAAGATATATCTTTATGAGGTCTGTCTAATTTTTTAAAGGTTTTCTCCATTACACTATCAAGAGATAGCTTTACGATATCAAGTTTTTTTAAAGTATTTTGCATCTCTTTTTTATAAATAGTCGAAGAATTACTTAATATTAAAAGCTTTTTATTTAAAGTCTTTAATTTGTCTATAAGCTCATTAAGATAAGGATATAAAGTAGGCTCACCATTACTAGTAATTGTCAAAACATCAAAATCAAATTGATTAACAGCTTCTTTAACCTCATTAAATATTTCATAAACATTTGGAGGATTATCATAAATTTCTACCGGTTTTGCCGGTTCAAGCTCACAATAGATACAATCAAAATTACATCTTTTTTTATCAGGACTTAAATCAATTCCTAAACTCATACCAAATCGTCTACTTGCAACCGGTCCAAAAATATATTTCATTATTTTCCTTTAAAAAGGGGTTAATGTTCCCCTTTGTGCATATAATAAAGTGCTAATGCTAATGCCAAGATACTGCCAGCTAAATAGAGCATTTGAAGAGGAGTGTCAAAATTCATATGCATTACCCTTTTAAAGAAACCAACTATTAATACCATTACTACAACTTTACCAAGTTTATCTTTAAGCTCATCTAAACTGTGAATTGCTAAAATTTTACTACCTACTTCGCTATTTTCTGCATCATCAATTTGAGAAATAAACAATTCATATATACCAAAAGCAAAAATTAAAAGAACTACTGCAATTAAATATAAATCAATTGCTCCAATTATTTTACCTATTAAAAGTTCATGAAAATTAGCTGGATGAAAATGCTCAAAAAAGAACTTATATGTTTTAATTGCTATCATAACTATATCATAACTTGCTACAACAAATAAAATAAAAGCTCCAATCATTGCAAAAACAACAGCTAACACAACAACAAGTCTACTCCTCCACAAACTACCCTCAAATAAAACCTCTAAAATTCCTCTTTTATTTTCCATATTTTTCCTTTAAAAATTTATCACCTTCTAATTCTATCCATTTAAGCCCTATTCTAACGGCATTTGTAGCAGCTCCTACTCTTAACTGGTCTGCAACATTAAAGAAATGAAGCACATTATCCTCATATAAATCTTTTCTAATTCTTCCAACATATACATAATCAGTATCAGTAGCAATAATCGGCATTGGATATTCATTTTTTTCAGGATTATCTATCACTTTAATATCTTCAAAATTTGCTAAAACTTCTCTTGCTCTATTTACATCAACACTTTTTTCACAATATATCGTAATTGCTTCACTATGGCTTCTAAGAACTGGAACTCTCACACAAGTAGGAGCAACCTCTATATCAGCATGCATAATTTTTTTAGTTTCATTTACCATTTTGAGCTCCTCTCTTGTCCATCCATCATCCATAAATTTATCAATATGGGGTATAACATTAAGAGCTATTTGCCATTGAAAAACTTCTCTTTCTTCTACTTTTTTATCAAGTTTAAAATTAAATAAAGCTCTCATCTGTTCTAAAAGCTCTTCCATTCCTTTTTTACCGGCACCACTAACAGCTTGATAGGTTGCAACATCCACTCTTTTAATTTTAAATTCTTTATGCAACGGTGCTAGACTTATTACCATTTGAATAGTTGAACAATTTGGATTCGCAATAATTCCTTTTTTTCTCCATGCAGAAATATCTTCTGGATTTACTTCTGGCACAACAAGTGGGACATCAGGATCCATTCTAAAATGACTTGTATTGTCTATTACCACTGCACCTGATTTTGCCGCACATGGAGCAAATTTAGCACTAACACTTCCTCCGGCACTAAAAAATGCAATATCAATATTTTCTTCTTCAAATACTTCACAAGTTAATTCTTTTACTTTTATAGATTTACCTTTAAATTCAACTTCTTTTCCTGCACTCCTTGCACTTGCAAGCGGAACTAATTTTTTAATAGGAAAATCATACTCTTCTAAAACCCTTAAAAATTCTTCTCCAACAGCTCCTGTTGCTCCTGCAATAGCTACATTATACATATTCTCTCCTTAATATAAATAAATCTTCTGCTTTAATTTCATTATTTTCACTTAAAATAACGGCCCTTTTTATGATATTTATAAGCTCTCTAATATTCCCCGGCCAATCATATTCTAATAAAGCATTTTTTGCTTCCTCTGATAAATATTTTTTTTCTAAACCAAATTCTTTTATAGAATTTTTCAAAATATTTTCTGCAATTGGAAGTATATCATTTTTTCTTTCTCTAAGTGGTGGAATTTGTATTGGAATTGTAGATAATCTATAATATAAATCTTCTCTAAATTTATTGTTTTTAATAAAATTTTCAATATTTTTATTTGTTGCACTAATAATTCTTACATCAATTTTAATAGATTTTGTAGCTCCCAAAGGATAAAACTCTTTTTCTTGTAAAACTCTTAACAATTTAGCTTGAAGATGATAAGGCATTTCAGCTATTTCATCCAAAAAAAGTGTCCCTCCATCTGCAAGTTCAAAAAGTCCTTTTTTATCCGTATTTGCATCCGTAAAAGCACCTTTTACATATCCAAATAATTCACTTTCTATTAAATTTTCAGGAATAGCACTCATATTTATTGCTATAAATTCACCTTTTCTTTGACTTTCCTCATGAATAAACTTTGCAAACTCTTCTTTACCGACTCCACTTTCTCCTAAAAGCATAATTGGGACATTTGTTCTTGAAGCTCTTCTTGCAATTTCTAAAATTTTTTTTGTCTTTTTATCTTCAACTATAAAAGGTATTATTATTTTTTTGTTTTTTATTTTTTCTTTATATTTTTTCTTTCTTTCAATCGCTTCTATCAATTCTTCAAGCTCAAAAGGTTTGAGTAAAAAATCTTTTACACCGAGTCTTATACATTCGATTGCCTTATCAAGAGAAGCGTTGCCAGTAATCATTATCACTTCATATTTTCCATTAAGCTTTTTTACAAATTCAATACCGTCCATTTTTGGCATAGTAATATCAGTGATAATTAAATCAATACTTTCATCTATTTTTTTAAGAGCACTCACTGCATCTCTAAATTCGATTATTTCATAGCCTTCCTCTTTCAAAGCAAGTGCAAGAGATTTTCTCATATTAATATCATCTTCAATTATTGCTATTTTCAATTCGGTTCCTTTAAATAAAAATATACTTTTTTGTCTCTTATAATAATATCAAATCGTTTTGGTAAAAAAACACCTTTAATTTTATAAAATACTCTATTATTTCCTTTTGTTTCGAAAGAATATATATGAAAACTATATTTCATAAGTTGTTTTACTATTAAATTTTGTTGATATTTACATATTAAAAAAATTTTATTATATTTTGCAGGAATACTAAAAAGAAATTTTTTTTTAGAATTTTCAGTGCTAGTTTTTGAACAATTAAAATGATACGAGGTCAAAATCCCGTTTTTCGATATAAAATCAAAAGATATGTAATAATCTGCCACTAAAAAATTAGCGGTTATTATTAAGAAACTTATTCCATTTCTTAACATCTAATTTTACACTCATATATACAGTATATATACCATTTTTAAATTCTTCTTTTTCTATATTTGCTCCTCTTATAAGCCCACTAACATAAGCATTAAGTTCTGAATTTTGCAATATCATATTTTGAACACTCTCTTTTCCATTAATTTTAATACCGTACATTTTAGCAGCTAAATTTCGATACGCATCAAGAATAGCAGCTCTTCTTGCGAGCACCAGTGCCTGAGCCATACTACAAGTTCCATTACATGGGGAAACACCTTGACCTTCTGCATTTAAAACAATAACACATTGATTTTTCTTTTCCTGCATAGGAGGGACATTATCAATCACACAAGATTCATTAGAAATAGAAGTTTTTACGTTGTTTTTTGCAAAAGATTTCTTCATTGGAGGTTGTGCCGCACAACCGCTAATTAATAAAACGCCGATAAAAAGAGAGATTTTTTTCATATCTAACCTTTTTATTTTTATATCGGCATTATTCTTCATTAATTAATAAATTTTCCTCTTTTTGACTTGGAGTTTTAGCAACGCTTACCACTTTGTCATCATTATCAAGTTTTACAATTCTCACACCTTGGGTATTTTTACCCGTTTTTGAAATTGAATCGATACTTACTCTTATCATTTTACCTTTGCTTGTTAAAAGCATTAAATCATGATTTTTTTCTGTTGCCACTACTCCTACCAAATCTCCTGTTTTGTTTGTAAGTTTCATAGCAATTACGCCTTTTCCGCCTCTATTGGTAAGTCTATACGCATTTGCTTCCGTTCTTTTTCCAAATCCTTTTTCACTGACAGTAAGAATTTCTTGATTTTCATTGCTTAAAGCAAGTGCACCTACCACTTCATCATTATCAATTTTAAAAGTAATTCCTTTCACTCCTCTTGCATTTCTGCCCATCTCTCTTACTGTATCAACTGGAAATCTTATAGCCATTCCTTTTTTAGTAACAATAAAAAGTTCCCTATCATCAGGTTTTACAATTTTAGCTGTTACTAATTCATCTCCATCATCAATTACAATTGCTCTAACACCTGTACTTCTTATGTTTTTAAATTCACTTAAATTTGTTCTTTTAACAATTCCGTTTTTGGTAAAAAATGCAAGTGATTTATTTTCATCAAAATCACTTGTTTTGATAATGGTTTGAATCTTTTCGTCTTTATCGAGATTTATTAAGTTTACTATTGCTTTTCCTTTACTAGTTCTGCTTCCTTCTGGAATTTTATATACTTTTAACCAATGAAGCTGACCTTTATCAGTAATAATCATTAAAGTATCATGTGCTTTTGCAATATAAAAATCTTCAATAAAATCATCTTCGTATGTTGTAAGAGCTTTTTTACCTTTACCGCCTCTATTTTGTCTTTCATATGTTTTTAGCGGCACTCTTTTTACATACCCTCTATGTGTAATTGTCACTACCATCTCTTCATTTGGAATCAAATCTTCAATATCAATATCATCGTAATCATCTACAATTTCAGTAAGTCTTTTGCTGGGATATTTTCTTTTTATCTCTTCAAACTCTTCTTTAATTACACTATTTAATACATCTTCTTCTTTTAAAATAGATGTTAAATATGCAATTTTTTCCATTAATTCATTATATTCTTTTTCTATTTTTTCAATTTCCAAACTTGTTAGACGAGCAAGTTTCATATCGAGAATCGCCTGAGCTTGAACTTCACTAAGTTCAAATCTTTCAATAAGTTTTGCTTTTGCATCTTTTGTATCAGATGATTTTTTAATAAGCTCTACAACTTCATCAATATTTGCAAGAGCGATTCTCAAACCTTCTAAAATATGTGCTCTTTTTTTAGCTTCATTAAGCTCATAAATTGTTCTTCTAATAACAACTGTTTTTCTAAATTTAATAAATGTATTCAATATTTCCATTAAATTAAACAGTTTTGGCTCTTTATCTATAATAGCCAGCATATTAATACCAAAACTAACCTGCATTTGAGTATGTTTATAAAGGTTATTAAGAATTATCTCACTCATTGCATCTTTTTTAAGCTCAATAACAACTCTTATTCCTTCTCTGTCACTTTCATCTCTAACTTCGCTTATTCCGTCAATAATTTTATCTTTAACCAAATCGCTTATTTTTTCTATAAGTTTTGCTTTGTTTACTTGATAAGGAAGTTCATCAATTACTATAATTTCTCTATTACCTCTATGTTCAATATGATGCTTTGCTCTAATTTTTATAGAACCTCTTCCTGATTTATAAGCTTCAAAGATACCGCCTCTTCCAAAAATTATACCTCCTGTTGGAAAGTCTGGACCTTTTACAAATTTTAATATATCTTCTAGTTTTGCATCTTTATTATCAATCATAAAGATTAATGCATCAAGAAGTTCAGTTAAATTATGAGGAGGAATATTTGTAGCCATACCAACAGCAATACCGCTACTTCCATTTACAAGTAAATTTGGAAATCTCGCGGGAATAACAACCGGCTCTTTTTCCGTACCGTCATAATTTGGAATAAAATCAACTGTATCTTTATCAATATCTCTAAGAAGTTCCTCCGCTATTTTTGTAAGTCTGGCTTCTGTATATCTCATAGCAGCAGCATTATCACCATCAATACTTCCAAAGTTTCCCTGACCATCAATCAAAGGCTCTCTCATAGAAAAATCCTGAGCCATTCTGACAAGTGCTTCATATACTGCACTGTCTCCGTGCGGATGGTATTTACCTATAACATCACCCACGATTCTTGCCGATTTTTTATAAGGACTAGAAGATGTTATACCCATTTTATACATAGCGTATAAAATTCTTCTATGTACCGGTTTTAATCCATCTCTAACATCAGGAAGTGCTCTTCCTACGATTACACTCATTGAATATTCTAAATAACTTTTTGCAAGAGTATCTTCTATTCTTACAGGAATAACTTGCATTAAAATCCTTTTTTAAATAATTATATCAAATATCTCTTAAATCCGCTAATACAAGCGAAAAAAGAACATTGACATTTCTTGTTTTTAACACTTTTTTTGCTTCATTAATTGTAATTTTGGTTGTTACTATATCATCGATTAGTATGACATCAATGTTCTCAGGACCTCTATATTCAAAATTCCTTGGATTATTTAGACGATATTCAAGAGATTTCCCAGCATATTTAACACGATTTTTTGAATGCAGAGTGGAATATAATTTTTTATCTTTTTTCATGGCATTTGCAAGTATAGCAGTGTGAGAATACCCTTTATCAGTTTTATCATCGATTGGAATTATATTTAATTTATTAGAAAAATTCTTGGAAAATAGATAAAAAGCAAAAGAAAATTCCTTGAATATAAAATTTCCAAATTTTTCATATTTAAATTTAATTAAATATTCAATATCTTCATATTTGTAAAAACTTATAACATCATCTTTTTTTATAAATGAAGGTCTTAATGTTTTTTTACAATTTTTACAAATAAAACTAATAGAATATTTCCCGCATAATATACATTTAAAAATCTTTTTTATCCTTAGGTTTGTATTTGAATAAAAGATAAAGCGCAATTGCACTTCCAATAGCAAATATACCAACTCCACTCCAAAACAGAGGCATATCACCAGCTGCACTTCCTCCCATAATCATACCAACGCCGAAAAACATCAAAAGAGCCGCACTTACACCCGCTTTTTCAGGACCTGTTAATTTTCTGTCTTTATAATCCTGCATTAAAATCCTTTAAAATGTTTTTTATAATTATATTTTAAAATATCTTTTCCATCATCACATTTTGTAATTGTAATTTCTTCCGATGAATTATAAAAAATAGTATCTTGATCAAACTGCTTTGCTATATCAATTGCATCTGTTTTTTCTATATCATAAATTATAAAACTTTCTTCACTATGATCAAAAAGTTCCCCAATACTTGTCATATAATCGTATTTTAATGTTTTTATAAGACTTTCTAATTCCGTATTTCTAATAAAATTTAAAAAATTATTCAATATTAAATCTTTTGGATTAAATGCGGTAATAATAGCAAATTTTCTGTTCAAATATTTTTTATCTGCTGGAATGAATTGAAAACTTATCCAATTTCTTCCAAAGTCATTATTAATAAGAAATTTGGTGTATTTTAAATATTCTTCATATTTTTTTTTAAAGTCTAATACAATTTTTCCATCTACCATCAATGCATCTTCTGCTTCGTCATAAACACATTTCCCTATATAATCGCTAATCCCGATTACACTAAATTTCATTATTCTCCTTTACTAAAATTAATGATATAATAACCAAAAAAAGGGTTTTATATGAAAAAGCTATTATTTATTTTAATTACATTAGCTGCTTTATTTAATGGATGTGCAATAAAAAATGCTTTTAAACAAGATTCATTATATGACCAAACTTTAAAATACACACAAAGAGGTCAAATCGTAAATTCTCTTGAAACAAAAGCATTAATTGATGCAATTTACTTAAATCCATTATATCCAAAAAAATTTCAAAATCCTACATTTTTAATTGGTATTTACAATGATTTTAATAATGCTCTAATTAATAATGAGTTTAATTTAACTCTAAATAACACTCCTCCAATAAAAATTTCCAAAAACATCCCAAAATTTATTCCATATAAATTTTATCCTTTTTATAATTCTTGGATGACATATTACTTAGTTGAATTCAATCAAACAAAAAAACCATATATACTAACCTACAAAAGCAAACATTGGGGAGAAACTAAACTTACTTTTTAAGCAATTTATGTAAAGTAATATTCTCATCCCCAAAAATATGAGAATAAATTACATAATTTGCTAATACTCTTTTTCCATATTCTCTACTTTCATCATATTTTACAAGCTCCATACTTAAAAACGGCTCATATTTTCCTTTATATTTGAAATTTGGCATAATTTTTCTTTCAACAAATCCTATTCCCCCATTATATGCATAAGCAACCATTAAAGGATTATCTAATTTCTTAAATAGCCATTTAAGATGTCTTACTCCAAGTTTTATATTTTGATGATAATCAAACTGTTTAAAAACATTACCTTTATAATCTCTTACCAAAAAAGGCATTAATTGCATTGCACCCAGTGCATAGCTTCTTGAAACACTTGCTGGAATAAATCTACTTTCCTGTCTTGTAATTGCATATACGAATGCTTTAAAAGAGATATTTTCATCATTGTATATAGGTGGTGTTATGAAAAAATTATATTTATAATGATATGCTTTATCAAGAGCTATTGCTTTTAATGCAATAGATTTATTGCTATCTAGTTTTTTTGCTAGCTCAAAAGGATTTTGATATTTTAAAGCATTGAAAAATTTTAAAACATCCCATGGATTTGTTTCATTAAATATAGGTTTTTTAACAGAGTTATAAACAATATCTGTTTTAATATTCTTAAATTTTTTATTTGCCTCTTCATATGCATATAAAGTATAAAAATTGACTCTTGGATTAGAAAGAAGATTATTTAAGTAACCTTTTTTACCGCTTATTAACCATAACCAAAAATCAACTTTTGAACTCCTATGCATTGAATATAAAATTTCGAAAGCTCTTTTTTTATCATTTAATGTTAAAGCGTTTAAAAATAGCCACCATTTTACATTATCATTAAATT
>JALWNI010000087.1 GCA_027083695.1 Nautiliaceae bacterium
TAAAATTATCTAAAACAGGAAAACCTTTGTATTTAATTGAAGCTTCTGATGTTCAATTATTAGATTCAAATTGGACAAATATTCCAGGTTATTCATCTACTACATCATTTCAAACTGAAAATTCTGAGAAACTTTTACAAAGGGTGATTCAAACTGCTTCGCAAAAAAATGATATTGTGTTTGATTTTTTTGCTGGAAGTGCCACAACTCAATCAGTGGCTCAAAAATTGGGGAGGAAATGGCTTGGTGTGGAAATTGGAAGACAATTTTATGATGTTGAATTGCCAAGATTAAAAAAAGTGTTGTTTGGAATACAAAGTGGCATTTCAAAAGAATTAAAACCTAAATATAAAGGAAGCGGCTTTTTCAAATACTACTCCCTCGAACAATACGAAGACATTCTAAAAAAAGCAGAATATAAAGATAATATAAAAACTTCTCCACTTCTTGGACTTAAAGGAATAAAAATAAGAGAAAATGATGCTTTTTATACATTTGAGAGAATTTATCCAGATAAAAATATAGATTTAGCAGAGACTATTTCAAATTTACTTGGAGAAAAAATTAAAAAAATTACAAAAGACAGAATCTATTTAGAGACAAAAGAGGTTAACTTGAATAATTTGACTTTTAAAGATTATCCGGAGTTAAAGTCTTTGATATACTGGGGAGAGAGTTATGCTTGAGAGAATTGTAGAGTTTGTTGAATTAAACAATTTTTTTATCCCGGAAGATGAGCTTAAATTTTTTACAAAAGAGAAAACTCTTTTTGATTATCAGGTAGATGCCCTAAAAAAAACTTTAAAATTTTTTGAACTTGCTTTTGAAAATAAGAAATTTAATAAAGAAAAACTCTATCAAAAATATTTAGAATTTAACGAGAGTATTTCAAAGTTAAAAATCAAAGATTCATTTATAGGAGATGAAAAATTTAGTTATTTATATATAGGCAAGAATAGCGATAAGATTAGTTTTAAAGAGTTAGTCAATAGATGCAGTTATTGGATGGCAACTGGTAGTGGAAAAACTCTTATTATGGTTAAATTAGTTGATATGTTAAGAAAACTAATTAAGCTAAAAAAAATTCCAAATAAAAAAATCTTAATCCTTGCTCCAAGCAACTCTATAATAGAACAAATAAAGTTTCATTTTGAAGAATTTAATAAATCAAATGATGAAAACCTCTTTCTTAAAGATTTAAGAGAGTTTAATGAGTATGATGATTTGTATATTTATAGAGCTGATAATATTGTAGCAAGAGAAACTAAAAAAGAAGTGCTTAACTTTTATGATTTTTATAACAATGGAGATTGGTATTTAATTTTGGATGAAGCTCACAAGGGAGATAAAGACGAATCAACTCGTCAAAAACTTTTTGCTTTAATTGCTAAAAATGGGATAATGTTTAACTTTTCTGCTACTTTTACAGAAGAGATTGATAAAGTTAGCACAATTAAAGATTTTAAGTTAGATAAGTTTTTAAACTCAGGCTATGGTAAGAAAATAGCACTTCTTGAAGCAAGTGTAAAAACAGGAAGTGATAGACAAAAAGACTCTATTGTTAAATCTTTAATATTGCTTGCGGCTTTAAAAAAAGAGTATACAAAACTAAAACCTTTATATTCAGCTCCACTTATGCTTGTCTTAGCAAATAGTGTAAATATAGAAAAGGCAGATTTAAAAGAATATTTTATTCAGCTTCAAAAGATAATAGCCGGAGAATTTGAATTTGAGAAATTAAAAAATGAACTGATAAATGAATTAAGCTCTAAAAAGTATTTATTTGGGCTTGGTGATATAAAAATTGATATTTTAAAGAATTTGACTAAAAAAGATTTTTATCAAGTTTTTAATGTTTCAACTCCAAGTAAAGATAAAATAGAAGTTAGTAGGCTTTTAGGAAATGATGATGAGTTAGTTTTTAAGCTAAAAGGTAGTAATGAATATTTTATGCTAATCAATGCTTCTAATATCAATAAATGGACTAATAACTTTTTAGATGGTTATGAAATAGTAGAAAGTATTGAAGAGAGTGTATTTAAAAATTTAGATGTTAAAGAAAATATCTCTATTTTAATGGGAAGTAGAAAGTTTATTGAAGGATGGGATAGTAATAGACCAAATATTATAAATTTTGTAAATCTTGGAAATACAAAAGAAGCTAAAAAATTAGTTTTACAGGCAATTGGAAGAGGTGTTAGGATTGAACCGTTTAAAAATTTTAGAAAGAGAATTTGTGATGTTGAATTTAAAGAAGACGAAATTAAGGTTATCAATAGTGCTTTATCTAAAATGAATTTAGATGTTATTAGTGTTTGTAAAGAAGTGAATTTGATAGAAAGTCTTTTTATTTTTCCTTCTGATGAAAAGCAGATTGAAAAAGTTTTACTTTCTTTACAAGAAGTTAGTGATAATTTGAATAGAGAATGTAAGAGGGTTAATGTTAAAAAACAAGAGATTAAAGATTTGTGTTATCCAGTGTTTGAAGAGAGTGATGAATATAATGATGAGCCTTTTGTTATTTCAAAGGAAGATTTTGAAAAACTACAAGACATTTTATCTATTTATGATGATATAACGCTTCTTTTAAAATTTGATATATCCCCAAGGACAATTAGTAAGATTAGAATTAAAGAGAATTTTAAAATAAAGAATAAAGGTAGTTTAAATTTAGAAGATTATGAATTGTTAAGGGTAATTGATAATTACTTTAATAAAAAAATTAAAAAATTTGTAGGGTTTAAAATAGTTGATGATAATGTGATTAAGCATTATAAGCATATTTGTGCCGAAATGAATGATGAAGATATTAAAGAGTTTCAAGAAGATTTAGAAAAAATTATTGAAAGTAAAAAATGTCCAGATGAAAATAAAGAGTTAAAAGCTCTTGAAGAGATTATAAATAATCCCAATTTACCTATAAGTTTAAAAGAAGAAGCCAAAAAAGAATTGTCTAAATTTAAAAATAATATAAAAAGCAAATTTATTCCTTCTTTTGTAGATTGTAAAGTATTGTTAGAGCATTATTATATTCCTTTGTTACATTTAAAATATGATAAAGAAAAAGAAGAAGTAATTGAAGCTCCTGTTAATTTTAAACACATTATCAAAGTAGGATCAGAAATAGAGTTTATTTATGATTTAATTGAGATTATTACAAAGTTAAATAAGAGTTATGATAGTTGGTATTTTTCTAAACTTGATGAGAGTTTAGATGAGATTAAAATTCCTTATTTTAATACTGATAAAGGCGATTGGGATAATTTTTCTCCGGATTTTATATTCTGGTTAAAACAAAAAGATAAAAAGAAAATAGTTTTTGTGGACCCAAAAGGAGTTGAACATACAAGAAACGCAAGAGATAAAATTCTTGGATTTGAAAGATTTGTTAAAGATATTGATAATGATATTGAAGTTAAATTGTTTTTATATTCAAAAGAAGCAGATAAAGTAGATAGCGAGAAAAAAGAGTATTGGTCTGATAATTTGAATAGGATTTTCAACTTAGAGTAAAAATTATATTATTTTATTAATAATTGATAAAATAGATTTATTAGTATTCTATGTCAGACACTATAAAAAGTAAATATTTAAAAGGATATTTGAAGTTTTTGAAGTAAAGGATTAATATACACTGAAAAGCTTAGCGGGGAGTTACTTTCCCACTCCCGTAAGGGAGCAGTATCATCACCGCTGGAAGGCTTAACTTCCTGGTTCGGAATGGTTCAGGGTGTCTCCCTTC
>JALWNI010000088.1 GCA_027083695.1 Nautiliaceae bacterium
CAGGAGAATTTGCAGAAAGTCCCGAAAAATCGGCGTTTCCAGCGTCTATGGCGGAGCCGACGGGACTCGAACCCGCGACCTCCGGCGTGACAGGCCGGCATTCTAACCAGCTAAACTACGGCTCCACTTGGCATTGTAGATGGTGGTCGCTGCAGGGCTCGAACCTGCGACCCCCAGCTTGTAAGGCTGGTGCTCTCCCAACTGAGCTAAGCGACCAAGTTAAAATTTAGTGTCAAATAATGGTATGTGGAAAATTTATGAAGTGGCATCCCCAACGGGATTTGAACCCGTGTCACCGCCGTGAAAGGGCGGTATCCTAGACCACTAGACGATGGGGACACATGGTGACCCGTGCTGGATTCGAACCAGCGGCCCTCTGCTTAAAAGGCAGATGCTCTACCGACTGAGCTAACGGGTCAAAATTCACAATTTTTCATTGCGGATTGAAATTATATGTAAAAAATTATTTAAAGTCAAGAATATTCTTATATTTTTTTTCAATTTCGATAGGATTAAATTTATAAATTTTTTTATATTCTTCAAACAATTCAGAATAATGTATTTGAAGAGTTTTAGGCTTTAAAAAAAAATATTCCGTTGTAACAGCAAAAAATTCGGCTCTATTAGTAAAAGCATAATTATCGAGAATTTTTTCTTTAATTGCTTTTTTAAATGATTCATTGAAGATTTCTTTAAAATG
Organism: Nautiliaceae bacterium; assembly: GCA_027083695.1. Classification (GTDB taxonomy): domain Bacteria; phylum Campylobacterota; class Campylobacteria; order Campylobacterales; family Nautiliaceae; genus JALTBU01. The sequence goes on from JALWNI010000088.1 coordinate 701, forward strand.
CTTATAATCTATGAAAGCAAATATTGGGATACCATTTATAATTCCTTCTTCGAAATCTAATTCATGAGCAAATTCATGAATTATTACATTCCTTTTTTGATAATGGTAAATTTCTCTTTTTGCTTCATTCCATGCAATAATTACGGCATCTCCAATACTCTCACCGCTTATTAACATTTCTTTTTTTATAATTCCGTTTTGGTTAAAATGTTTTTTTATTATTGTATGAGGATAAACATAAATATATTTTAACGATGGATAACAAAAATTTTTATATGCAATACTAGGAAGACATGCATAAAAAGCAATAATACATTTTATTTCATCATTTATTTGCATATATTCGCCGATAAAAATCTTTTCATTAATAAATCTTTTTATTTTATAATCAATAATTGTTTTTAAATTTTTTGGTAAAAAATTATAATAATATAATTGTTGCAAATATTTAGAACATTTGCATGGTTTATTTTTGAGAGATTCTAAATAGGATTTGAATTTAATATAATCAATTATTTCATAAAAAAGAAAGATAAAAAATATCCCCCAAAGGGTAATTAAAAATTTTAAAAAATTATCCAAGTATCGCCATTACAGATTTATAACCTGCGGCTGCAAGGATTATTGAACCGAAAAGATTTAAGGAAATATAAATTAAACTTTCTATCATAAGGCCATTTTTCATAAGAAAGAAACTTTCAACTGCAAAGGTTGAAAAAGTAGTAAAAGCACCCATCATTCCAGTGGTAAGCATAGATTTTAAATATGGATTTTGTATTGCAGAAACTTGAATTAGACCTATTAATGAACCTAATATAAAACTTCCAATCAAATTAACTGCAACTGTTCCAAAAGGGATATCATGCTTAAAGGCATGATTTACTAACCCTGCCGTGTAAGCTCTTAATATTGCACCAATAAATCCTCCAACTCCAATAGCTAAATATGTGTCAAACTTCATTTGTTCTCCTTTAATTTACTATATTCTTGATTTAAAATTTTTTGCATTTTTTCTCTTGTTTCCTCATACCAATTTGGATTTTCTTCCGGATAAAAACTATCAAGAAATATTACTTTTATAGGAACTTTTTTGATTAAAAATTTTCCTTGAAAAGCATAAGGCAAATTAATTATTACAAAAGGTTGAATTTTAGGATTTATTTTTTCTGCTAATGCTTTAACTCCTTTTTTCCATGGAAGCATTTTTTTGGGATTACTTTTATTTCTTGTACCTTCTGGAAATACAACTACTTTAAATCCTCTTTCGATTCTGTTTTTTACTTCTTTAATCATTTGAAGAACTGAGCGTTTATTTTTTCTATCTATTAATATCATATCAGTTTTGGTAACCATATATTTAATTATAGGGATTTCTCCAAGTTCTTTTTTTGCTACCCAAATTAATTTTTCTGAATAAATACTTTCCATCAAAGCAATATCTAAATTATGTGTATGATTTCCTATTAATAGTTGAGCACTTTTATCTATTTCGCCTTCAATTATAACTTTTTTTGCAATTAGGCTTGTTAATATTTTAGAAGCTTTTTTTCTGTATTTTAATTCGTTTTTAGGATTAATACCACACATAGCTGATGTAAAAATGAGAATAATTCCACCATATACTAACTTAAAAAACGATGTAATATAATCAATTATTTTCATAAACCCATCCTATTTTATTATTTATTTTAACTTTTAAATAATTTCCTCGTTTATTTAAAATTTTTACTTTCTTTTTTTTCTTTACAATATAAAATACAGTTGAATTTTGTGTAGGTAAAATTTGAAGTTTTGTTCCTTTTTTTAAAACGACTTCGCCTTTTGGTAAAAATTGAATCAATATTAAGACAATAAATAAAAGAGGAAATATTAAAAGCCATACTCTTTGATAAATTAAAAAGACTACAAGTCCTATTGCAGTTAAGATTAATAATAAAAGGTTTAAAGGAGTAAAAAATTTATTTTCATTTGGATTTATATTTGTTTGGGTACTTATTGTGTTTTCTTTCAAAATGATGGGTATTTCAATTTTATCAAATTTATTTTGCAATAAATTATAATAATAAAAAGTTAATTCTTTTTTATTTTTAGGTAAAATTATATAAAATGTTGCTTCATTGTTGGATAACACCTTTAAATTTTCTTTTTTACTTAAATTAAAATCTCTTAAATTACAATTTTTACATTTTATTGTAAATGATAAAATTGTTTTATTGGTTTCATATTTTGAAGAAATAGGATTTATAATTTTTAAATTATTTGCCAAAACACCAGAAAAATGATCTATTTTTGGTAAATTTTTAATTTTTATTATTTTATTTAAATTAATTGTTTCATTTTGTTCATTATTATAAATTTCAATTATTTTATTTTGCTTGTCAGCTTTAAATCTTGCATTCAATTTATATATATAAGGATTTATTTGTGTTATGTTTAAGTCAATATTAGGAGAATTCGAAAATAGAAGATTAGGTTTTGCAGATAAAATTTTTATTTTTAAATTTACAATTTGATTTTTATAATAAAAAGGTTTTAAATTTTCATATTTTATAACAATATCAGAAGCAAATAAAAAAAGAGGAATAAATAATATTGCTATTATTTTTTTCATTTTAGTGCTATATTATTTTGTTTTGTGAATTTTTGAATATAACTTAAAAATTTTCTTCTTTTTTTACCCCAAAGGGTAATTCTAGCAGAATTTTTTATTTTTAAAGGATTTATCCATCTTCCATAATGCATTACACCAAAATGCAAATGAGGACCTGTCGATAAACCACTATTTCCTAAATATCCAATAACTTGACCTTGTTTTACCCATTTTCCTACATAAATTCCTCTTGGCCATCCATGAAGGTGTGCATAAAGAGTCATATATCCATCTTTATGTCTAATTTCAACAGCTCTTCCATATCCTTTTATCCAGCCTTTATATATTATTTTGCCATCAGCTACTGCATGTATAGGTGTTCCTATTCTATTTACATAATCAATCCCATCATGCATTCTCCATTTGTGGAGAATAGGGTGAAATCTCATTCCAAAATATGATGAAATTCTTTTATATCTAAGAGGAGCAGGTAAAAACATTCCTTTTAAACTTTTTGCATGTTGGTCGTAATATCTGTTGTCATATGGATTTAAAAAAGCCATATAATGATAAAATCTGTTTTGTATGGAGGCAAATAATATTTTTATACCTTTTACTTTTCCAAATCTTGTTTTTTCATCATATATTATATTTATAATTGTGTGTTTTGGTATTTTTTTAAAATTTATTTTATCACTGAAAATATTTATTAATTTTCTTGTAAGAAGTTCAGAGCCTGTTTCTTTATAGATATCATATGAAAGATAATGATTAACAGTTATTGTGACTTTTCTTTTTATTGTATCATATATAATTGGAACAATTCTTGTAATGTATTTATTTTGTTTTTTAATTACTTGAAGCTGGTTTTTTGAATTTATAGGAATTAATGCTTGTTTAAATTTATTGTTATTTTTTAAAATAAAATAAATAGTGCCTTTTGGTATATGTCTAACTTCTCTTTTGAGTTTTGTATTTAAATTATAATAAATACTTAACGGTAAATTGTTGTCTTTTAAAAATTGATAAAAAGTGTAGTGTCTTTTCCATACTTGTATATCTACTTTATAAGCAAAAAGAATAAATGGGATTAAAATTAAAAGAAATTTTTTCATTTAAGAAAACCTTCAAGCATTTTTATTCCATCTACTCCTCCTAAAATACTATCCATTGCTCTTTCTGGATGTGGCATTAATCCAAAAACATTTTTTTGTTTATTGCATATTCCGGCAATAGAATCAACGCTTCCGTTAGGATTTAATTCATTTCCGTTTTCATCACAGTATTTTAAAATTACTTGTCCGTTATCATACATTTCTTTTAAAGTTTCATTACTTACTTTATAATTTCCTTCGGCATGTGCAATTGGAATATTGATAATATCTCCGACATTTAGGTTTTGAAGAAATTTGTTTTCGTTGTTTATTACTTTTAAATGATGAAATTTAGAAATAAAATGTAAATTTTCATTTCTCGTCATAGCTCCCGGAAGCAGATGTGATTCAAGTAAAATTTGGAAACCATTGCATATGCCAAGAACATAGCCACCTTTTTTTGCAAATTCCGATACATTTTGCATAACGGGAGAAAATATTGCAATAGCTCCGCTTCTTAAATAATCGCCATAACTAAATCCACCGGGTAATACTATTAAGTCATATTTGTTTATATTATGTTCAGTATGCCATATAAAATCTGCTTTTGCTCCGATTTTTTCAAAAGCCCATTTTGTATCTCTGTCACAGTTGGTTCCGGGAAAAACAATAATTCCTACTTTCATTCCTTAACCTCAATTTCATAATTTTCAATAACAGGATTTGCTAATAATTCATCTGCCATTTTTTTTGCTTCTTGGATAGCTTTTTCTTTATCTTCTGTATTTAAATTTAATATTATTTGTTTGCCTATTCTTACATTTTCTACATTTTTAAATCCCAATGTTTCAAGTGCATGATGAACAGCTTTTCCTTGTGGATCAAGAACACCTTTTTTCAGATGAACATTAACTGCTATTTTCATTTTACTTCCTTTAATCTGTTTAATACTTCTTTATATGCTTCTTTTATATCACCTAAATCAAATCTAAATAAATCTTTATCCATTTTTTTTCCAGTTTTTTTATCCCATAATCTGCAACTATCAGGTGTTATTTCATCTGCTAAAATAATATTGCCTTCTTTATCTTTACCAAATTCTATTTTGAAGTCTACTAAAATTAGACCTACTTTGTCAAAAAACTCTTTTAAAAAATTATTTACTTTTCTCCCATATTCTCTAAGAATATCAAGCTCTTTTCTATCTTCAACAAGATTTAAAATCATAGCATGATCATCATTTATTAAAGGATCATTTAATTCATCATTTTTATAATAAAATTCAATTATACTAAAAGGAAGTTTTTCTCCTTCTTTTAGACCTAATCTTTTTGAAAGGCTGCCAGCAGCAATGTTTCTTACAACTACTTCAATTGGAATAATTTTTACTTTTTTTACCAGTTGTTTTGTTTCATCTATTTTTTTTATTAAATGTGTAGGAATTCCTTCTTTTTCAAGAGCTTCAAAAATCAATGTAGTAATGGCACAGTTTAATGCGCCTTTACCAGCTTCTGAATCAGCTTTTTCTCCATTAAATGCTGTTAATGCATCTTTGAATTCACAAATTACTTCATTTGGATTTTCTGTTTCATATATTCTTTTTGCTTTTCCTTCATAAAGTAATTTCATTTATTCTCCTTTGCTTCGTTTGAAATAATCAATCCTTTTAAGATATCTGCTCCTGTTAATAATTGTAAATCATTTTGAGGATTAATTTCATTTTTCATATTAGTTTTTTTGATTTTTTTATGTTGAATTTTTGCAAGTTCAGCTCTTAAATGATTTTTTAAATCAACTTCTTTAATTAATATTCCTTCATTGATTTCTTTTATTTTTCCTGGATGAACAATTATATCAGGAGTTACACCTTTTGCTTGGATTGTTCTTCCACTTGGAAGATAATATCTTGCGACTGTCAGTCTTATGGCTTCGTATTTATTTACAGGAAGTATTGCCTGAACGCTTCCTTTTCCAAAAGTTGTTTCTCCTACGATGATTGCTCTTTTATGGTCTTGCAGGCTTCCACTCACTATTTCACTAGCACTTGCACTTCCGCCGTTTACTAAAACAACAATAGGAATATTTTTATATGTTCCTGCTTTATGCGCATAATAAGTATAATTTTCGCTTGGTATTCTTCCTTTTTGTGATACCAAAATTCCTTTGTCAATAAATAAATCCAAAGTTCCTACCGCTTGATTTAAAAGTCCTCCCGGATTATTTCTTAAATCAATAATTATCCCTTTTTTACCTTGTTTTTTAAGATTTTTAAGGATTTTTTTAAGGGATGGAACAACATTTTTGTCAAAAGAACTTATTCTTATATAAGCAATTTTTGGAAAACCTTTTATATTTTTTTCTTTTACCGATTTTATTTTAATAATTGCTCTTGTTATTGTTACTTTAAAAGGTTTTTTTCCTTTTCTTACAATAGTGAGAGTAATTTTTGTTCCAGGTTTTCCTCTCATTAAATTAACGGCTTCATCCAAACTCATATCAAGAGTTGCTTTATTGTTAATCATTAAAATAATATCTCCGGCTTTTATACCTGCTTTGGCAGCCGGGGTTCCGTCAATTGGAGAAATTACAGTAAGAACACCATTTTTCATACCGACAACAATTCCAAGTCCTCCAAATTCACCGTTTGTTTGAATTTTTAATTCTTTATAGGCTTTTTTATCAAGATAGCTTGAATGAGGATCTAATTCTGGTAATAGTCCTTTAAGAGCTTTATTTATTATAGTTGTGGTGTTAAGTTCATCAACATAATAAGCTTCGATCATATTTACAACTTTAACGAATTTTTCATAAGCGGCTAGTCTACTTTGTTTGGTTTCTTTTGCAAAAAGAGATAAACTAATTAACAAAATTACTAATATTTTTTTCAATTAAGCTCCTTGGAGTTTTTGAAATTCTATTTTAATTTATAACAAAAATCAAGCTATAAGGAATATAGGGTAATAATATTTAGATAAAAACAATAAAAAAAGAAATAAGAATATTTAAAAAACTTGACATAAAAAGACTAAACTTGATATAATAACAACAACTAAAACTTTTAAGGAGGGAATAAATGGAAAAATTATTTGAGAAATTAACAAATCAAATGATGGAAGCAATAGAAAGTGGATTAAGTCTCGCATTACATAACAAAAATCCAGAAGTACATCCTTTACATGTATTATGGGGACTTTTAACTAATACAAACACTGTTCTTAATCAAGCTCTAAACAAAATGGGAATTGATAAGGTTGCAATAGAGCTTGAAGTAAAATCAGCAGTTGATAAACTTCCAAAAGTAGACCAATTAACAAAAGAATCTATTAGAATTGGAAGGGAATTAATAGAAAGTTTACAACAAGCAGAAGCATTAGCAACTAAAATAGGGGATAAATATGTTGCTGTTGATACATGGCTTATTGCAAATCTTGACAGATTTAAAGACACATTAGGAAAATTTGTTGATTTAATGGAACTAAAAAAAACACTTGAAGCAATAAGAGGGGATGCAAAAATAGAAAGCAAAACAGCAGATGAAAACCTTGATGCATTAAATAAATATGGAATTGATTTGACTGAAAAAGCAAGAAAAGGAGAGCTTGACCCTGTAATCGGAAGAGATGAAGAGATTAACAGAATGACTCAGATTCTTATTAGAAAAACAAAAAACAATCCGATTTTACTTGGAGAGCCGGGTGTAGGTAAAACAGCACTTGTAGAAGGACTTGCTCAAAGAATAGTAAAAAAAGAAGTGCCGACAAGTCTTCAAAACAAAAAAATTATAGCACTTGATATGACAGCTTTAATTGCCGGTGCAAAATACAGAGGGGAATTTGAAGACAGACTAAAAGCAGTTGTAGATGAAGTAAAAGCTAATCCTAATATTATTCTATTCATCGATGAAATTCATACAATTGTAGGAGCAGGTGCAAGTGAGGGAAGTATGGACGCAGCAAACATACTAAAACCAGCACTTGCAAGAGGAGAGCTTAGAACTATTGGTGCTACAACACTAAAAGAGTACAGAAAATATTTTGAAAAAGACGCGGCTCTTCAAAGAAGGTTCCAGCCTGTAATGGTAAACGAACCAAGTGTAAATGAAGCTATTAGAATTTTAAGAGGTCTTAAAGATAGACTTGAAGCTCACCATCAAGTTATTATTAAAGATGAAGCTCTTGTTGCAGCAGCAAAACTTACTGACAGATACATTACAGACAGATTTTTACCAGATAAAGCAATTGATGCTATTGATGAAGCGGCGGCTGAGATTAGAATGCAAATAGAATCAGAACCTTTTGAACTTTCAAAAATCAAAAGGGAAATAGAGCAGTTAATGGTTGAAAAACAGGCTCTTGAAATGGAAGGTGCAAATACTGAAAAAGTTAAAAAAAGATTAGAAGAAATAGAAAAAGAACTTGCAAATCTAGAAGAAGAGAAAAGAAAACTTGAAGCAAAATATGAAGAAGAAAAGAGAGTTTTAAAAGCAATTGCAGATATAAAAGAACAAATTGAAAAATTAAAAGTTGAAGCTGAAATAGCAAAAAGAGAAGGTGATTTTACAAAAGCGGCTGAAATTGAATATGGGAAAATTGTAGAATTAAATAAAACACTTGAAGAACTTGAAGTGAAATGGGATAAAATGCAACAAGAAGGAACTCTTCTTAAAAATGCCGTTGATGAAGAAGCAGTTGCAGATGTTGTAAGCAAATGGACAGGAATTCCTGTATCAAAAATGCTTCAAAGCGAACTTGAAAAAATATTACATATTGAAGATGAACTTAAAAAATGGGTTGTCGGTCAGGATGAAGCAATTAAAGCAGTGGCAAGAGCTATTAAAAGAAATAAAGCCGGACTTGGAGACCCAAACAGACCGATTGGAAGTTTTATGTTCTTAGGTCCGACAGGAGTTGGTAAAACTGAAACAGCCAAAACATTGGCCAGATTTTTATTTGATGATGAAAAAGCGATGATAAGATTTGATATGAGTGAATATATGGATAAAATAAGTGTATCAAAACTAATTGGTGCAGCACCTGGGTATGTAGGATATGAAGAAGGCGGACAGTTAACAGAAGCAGTTAGAAGAAAACCATATAGTGTAATTTTATTTGATGAGATTGAAAAAGCACATCCAGATGTATTTAATATTTTATTACAAGTATTAGACGACGGAAGACTTACTGATAATAAAGGTGTGACAGTTGACTTTAAAAACACAATTATTATTCTTACAAGTAATATCGCAAGTGATATTATTATGGAAATTAAAGATGAAAAAGCAAGAAAAGAGGCTGTATGGGCTGAACTTAAAAGAAGAATGAAACCGGAATTTTTAAACAGACTTGATGAAGTAGTGGTATTTAATCCATTAGGAAAAGAACAAGTTAAACAAATTGTTGAAATTCTTCTTAGAAAAATTAAAAAAAGACTTGAAGAGAGAGATATTGAACTTGTTTTAAGTGATAAAGCAAAAGACTTTATTGCAGAAGTTGGATTTGACCCAGTATTTGGTGCAAGACCTTTAAAAAGAGCATTAGCAGAAGTAGTTGAAGACAAATTGGCTGAGTTAATTTTAGAAGGTAAAGTCAAAGATGGCAGCAAAGTAGAATTTGATGTAGATGAAACTCATATAATTGTTAGAGTAGATGGTAGAGAAGTTGCAAGAGATTCTAAATAAAAAGATCTCTTGCAATTTTATAATTAATATAAAGTGTCAGTGATTAAGTTAATACTAAAAAATGAATTTTTATTCATTTTATTATTAAAATTATGTTAAATTTATGTTACAATTTACAAAAAAGGATTTAAATTGAAAATAAAAGAAAAAACAATAAAAAAGATAAAAAATTCTACTTTGGATAAAGAAAAAATGGATACAGTACTTCATCATATAAAGGAGTGGTATATAGAAGATATAACGGAAGAAGAATTTTATAAAAAATTAGTTGAAAAATTTCCATTTTTAAAACCATTATTTTTTTAAAGGATGGCTTATGTTTATGTATTATTTTGCTTTTCATGTGATTGTTGTAGTGAGTTGGATTTTGTTCTTATTGCAATTTATTAAAGCATATCAGTATCATAAAATTGCACAAGGTTATATTTTTGGAATTTTAAGTATTTTTTTCTTAATTATCGCTTTTTATCTTGGCATAAAATTGATTATGTTTAATGAATCTATTTTAAAAAGTGGAGGATGGCTACATTTGAAAATCACACTTGCTGTAATTTTAGCAATAGAAAATATATATTATTTTATTAAATTTTTATTAAAAAAGTCGATATCTAATAAAATAGCGGAAATAAATTATTGGCTTGATTATTTAATATTTGTATTTATATTGTTCCTTACATTAATAAGACCGTTTTAAGGAGTTAATAAAAAGGATGAATATGTTAAATGAGAAAAAAATCACTGAAAAACTAAATAAAGGTAAAAGACTTTCAAAACTTGATGCACCACAAAAAATAATAGATAAAGAAAAAATTCTCAGTGATGATGATTTTATTGTTAGTAAGACGGATACAAAAGGGTATATTACTTATTGTAACAGAATTTTTGTAGAAATGGCGGGATGGAGTAGGTTTGAATTAATTGGAGCAAATCATAACATTATACGACATCCTGATATGCCAAAAATTGCTTTTAAAATTCTTTGGGATTTAATACAAAGTAAAAAAGAGTTTTTTGGATTTGTTAAAAATTTAAGAAAAGATGGCGGATATTATTGGGTGCTTGCTTATATAACACCTGATGTAGATTTCAATGGAAATATTATTGGTTATACATCTTTCAGGAAAAAACCGAGCAGAAAAGGTGTAGAAACAATGAGCGATATTTATAAAAAACTTAAAGAAGCGGAAAAAAGCGGGGGAATGAATGCAAGTTATGAACTGTTAAAAGAATTTTTAAATGCTAATGATGAAAATATTATAGATAAATATCATAAATTAGTATTTGATTTACAAAAAGGGTAAACAATGTTCTTTAAAAAAGAGAAATCTACCGAAGAAGTTTTAGATAAAATAGAAGAAGTTGTTCAAAAAGCTTATGAAGGGGAGCTTTATCATCGTATAATCATAAGCGGAGAAAATACAAAAGAAGAAAAAATAGCATGGAATATTAATGAAATGCTTGACCAGATTGAAGATTTACTTAGAGAAGCTGAAAATACAATTAAAGGTATTATAAATGGTCAAGAATATCGATATATTATGCCAAGTGGTTTACATGGTGAATTTAAAAATGTAGCCAAAGAATTTCAAAAAGTGTCCGAATCTCTTAAAGTATCTAAAAAAGTAGAGCTAATAAAACAGCTAGCAGATAAATTTATAGAAATTGACGGAGGGGTTAGCGCTAATTTGGAAATAGTAGGAGAGAGTATTTTTGATATCGATTCATCATTTAAAATTATAGCGGAAAAAGTGAGGAGTTCGTCTAAACAGGCAGATGAAACATTTGAAAAAATGAAAGAAGCAAAAAAAAGTTTTGAAATTCTCTCGCAAAAAGTAAATGAAACATCTAACGAAGTAGAAGAGATGAGCGAACACATTACTTCTATTTCAAATATTGTAGAACTTATTAAAGATATTGCTGACCAAACAAATTTATTAGCTCTTAATGCGGCAATTGAGGCGGCAAGAGCCGGAGAGCATGGAAGAGGATTTGCAGTGGTGGCGGATAATGTTAGAGAACTTGCTGAAAAAACACAAAAAGCAACAAATGAAATTGCTATAACTATTCAAACTCTTCAACAGCAGTTTATGAGTATTAATGAAAATACTAATGATATAGTCAAAATAGGTAATACCTCATACAAAACATTAGATGATTTTGAGAATTTATTATATAGCTTACAAAAAGATTTAAATGAAGTAAATAATATAACAGAAAAAAATATGTTAAAATTAGTTTTGGTTACTTTTAAAATACATCATATTATTTATAAATCAAATATTTACTCTTCAATTACAAAAGAAAAAGTTGATGAGAGAATTTATAATTTAAATGATAAAAATTGTGCCCTAGGTAGATGGTTGGAAAATCAAAAAATTAAAGAAATTTTGAAAAATTATAGAAATTATAAGCTTTTATTAAGTTTGCATAAAAAATTGCATAATATAGGAAGAGAAATATTAGATAGAGTTATAAAAGAAGGTGTAACACAAGAAAATCAGGAATATTATTACAATAGTTTAATAAAATTAGAAGATATAGCCAAGGAAATGTTTAATCTATTCGAGGATTTAACACAATATATAGTTGAAATAGGAAAAGTAGATGAGGTTTTACATGAAACAAAGGATATTTAATGCTTAGATTTGCACCAAGTCCCACGGGAGATATGCATATTGGTAATTTAAGAGTTGCTATTTTTAATTACATAGTGGCAAGACAAATAGGCGAAAAGCTTTTAATAAGAATCGAAGATACCGATAAAGAGAGAAATATTGAAGGAAAAGATAAAGAAATATTAAAAATTTTAGATATATTTGGGATTAAATATGACCAAGTAGTTTATCAATCGGCAAATTTGCATATACATCAAGAAATGGCGAAAAAGCTTCTTGATAGTAAAAAGGCGTTTGTATGTTTTTGCAGTGAAGATGATATATCCATTGAAAGAGAAAAAGCAAAACTTGAAAAAAGACCTTACAGATATTCTGGCAAATGTGAGTATTTAACTCAAAAAGAAGCAGAAAAAAAGATAAAAGAAAAAAAACCTTTTGTGATTAGAATAAAAAAACCTGAAAAACCTATTAAATTTAACGATATCATAAAAGGTGAAAAAATATTTGAACCGTTTGATATAGATAGTTTTGTTATTTTAAGAGCTGATTTAACACCTACATATAATTTTGCATGTAGTATTGACGATATGATTTATGATATTACTCTTGTAATTAGAGGTGAAGATCATTTAAGCAATACTCCAAAACAGATTCACATAAGAAAATCTCTTGGATATGATAAAGAAATAAAATATGCTCATCTTCCTATTATCCTCAATGAAGAAGGTAAAAAAATGAGTAAAAGAGATAAAGCCAGTAGCGTAAAATGGCTTCTTGAAGAAGGTTTTTTACCAGAAGCTATTGCAAATTATCTTATTTTACTTGGTAATAGTTTTGAGAGGGAAGTTTTTACTCTTGAAGAAGCTATTGAATTTTTTGATATAACTAAAATATCTCGTGCTCCTGCGAAATTTGATATAGAAAAATTGAAATTTTTAAATAAAGAACATATGAAAAATATAAATAATTTAGCTAAAAGATTTAATGTAAATTTTATATATGAAGAGTTACTACAAATTTTTAAAAATGAAAGTTCGACTCTTAAAGAAATAAAAGAAAAATTTGATAAAGTTTTTGAAAAAAGCGAAGATGAAGAATTCAAAAACGAAAGAGAAATATTAAAAAAAGAGATATTGGCAAATGAGCTAGAAGAAAATTATGATGAATTTAAAAAAAGAATTCAAAAAAATACAGGGCTTAAAGGTAAAAAATTATTTATGCCTTTAAGAGAACTTTTGATAAATGAAAAACATGGTGCTGAAATTAAAGATTTATATAAAGTAATGAGAACTTATTTAAAAGAAATTATAAAAATAAGATAAAATTTGTTAAAATTCCTAAAAAATTAATTGGAGTATAAATGAATGCAGTGTTAATAAGTATTTTGCAGTTTATTAGTTTGATTATTAATTTATATATTTGGGTAGTTATTATTGCTGCATTAATTACATGGGTTCAGCCAAATCCATATAATCCAATTGTAAGATTTCTTTGGAATGTTACTGAGCCAGTTTATAGAGTAATAAGAAGATATATTCCTACAAATTTTGGAGGTTTTGATATAGCGCCTATTATTTTGATTTTGGCTTTGCAGTTTTTAGAAATATTAATAAACAACATAATCACAAGGCTTTATTAATTGGTTTTATTACTATTTTTACCTATTTTTCTTTTTTCCTTAAATTTATCTAATATACTTTCTCATCCTAAAAGTTATGTAAGAGATTTTTATTTGACCGAATTTATGAGAGAAACAAATAATTCAATTCTTGCATTCAAAGCTTATACCTCTTTATATAAAGTAAAATTATTTAAGCATACAAAACTTTTAGCTAAATTTCCTCAATTTAAAAATATGTATAAATGTGTAAATGTAAAAAAAGAGTATTTAAAAGATGTAGATATTGCCTGTATTTTAAATAATGGACTCTCTCTTAGAACTATTGCTAAATTAGATAAAGATGATTTAGAATACTTATATAAAAATTTACCTCATTCAAAACAAAAAAGTGCTGTTGAAATATTTTTGAATAATGATTTTAGTAAAGTTTTTAAAAATAGAGATTTAGGATATTATTTTATTTTAAATTATCCAAATCAAAAAATAGATCAAAAAATTCAGAATTTTTCTATTTTTGAAGATA
>JALWNI010000089.1 GCA_027083695.1 Nautiliaceae bacterium
ACTATCTCAACTTCCAATGTTTCAATATCTTGATTTGAAGAAGTTTTTATATGTATATCCTGAACTTTAAGATATTTTTTTACTACATTTATTAAATCTTTTTTCATTTCATCTAAATTATCGATTTTGGTATTTGCTCTTTCATATGCAAGCATCATCATAAGTCTGTCTTTTGCAACGTCTTTACTTTTTTTCTTTTTAAAGATATCAAAAAAACTCATTTGAAAAGCCCTTTTAATTTATTAAAAAATCCTTTTTTTGCTTTTATGTCAACAAATGGCACTTCTTCTCCTTCAATTCTTTTTGCAATTCTTCTAAATGCTTCTCCAACCATTGATTTTTCATCAAGTGCGATAGGTTTCCCTATATTTGTTGATTTTACAATATCTTCGTCATCAGGTACTATACCGATAAGAGGGAGTGATAAAAGGTCTAAAACATCTTCAATTGGAAGCATTTCACCTTTTTCTACAAGTTCAGGTTTGATTCTATTAATAATAATATGTTTTTCTACTTCTTCGCCATCTTGTGCTTTTTTGCTTTTTGCATCAATTATACCTATGACTCTATCAGCATCTCTTATTGCACTTACTTCGGGAGTTGTTACCACAAGTGCTCTATCAGCAAGAAAAATTGAATGTTCAAATCCACTTTCTATTCCGGCAGGTGAATCTATTAAAATATAATCAAAATCTTTTTTTAATTCGTTTATTAATTTTTCGACTTTTTCTTTATTAAGGACGGTTTTATCTTTTGTCTGGCTTGCAGGTAGAAAATGAAGATTTGGTGTTCTTTTATCTTTTATAATTGCCTGAGCTAAATTACATCTTCCTTCCATTACATCAACTACATCATAGACAATTCTATTTTCAAGTCCCAAAATCATATCAAGATTTCTAAGACCTATATCAAAATCCACTGCTATTACTTTTTTATTTAGAAGTGCCAGTGCTGTTGCTACATTTGCAGTAGTTGTCGATTTTCCAACGCCGCCTTTTCCACTTGTAATTGTTATAACTGTTGCCATATTTCTCCTTTAATATTCTCTGTAAAGAGCTCAAAAGAGCCCTCTGAGAAAATATTAGTTTTTATCAGGGTCAACTATTTTATTTTTAGTAATCCATGGCATCATTTTTCTAAGTTTTTTACCTGTTTGTTCAAGAAGTGAATCTTCTGTAAGTTGTCTTTCTGCATTCATTCTTACATATCCGGCTTTTCTTTCAAGAATAAAATCTTTTGCAAATTTTCCGTTTTGAATTTCTTTAAGTATTTCTTTCATGGCTTTTTTGCTCTCTTCCCCAATTACTCTTGGACCGCTTACATAATCTCCATATTCAGCGGTATTTGATATTGAATATCTCATATTAGCCATACCACCTTCATATAATAAATCAACAATTAATTTAAGTTCATGTAGACATTCAAAATATGCCATTTCTGGTGCATATCCCGCTTCTGTCAATGTTTCAAAACCAGCTTTAATAAGGCTTGTTACACCTCCGCAAAGTACCGCTTGCTCACCAAAAAGGTCAGTTTCAGTTTCATCTTTAAAAGTTGTCTCAATTATACCAGTTCTTCCTCCCCCAATTGCACTTGCATAAGATAAGGCTAAATTTTTAGCTTCTTCGCCGCCTTGATATACTGCGATTAGATCAGGAATTCCTCCGCCTTTTACAAATTCACTTCTTACAGTGTGTCCAGGTGCTTTTGGTGCTACCATAATTACATTTAAATCACTTCTAGGTTTAATTAATTTGAAATGTATATTAAATCCATGACCGAATGCTATTGTTGCGCCTTCTTTTAGGTTTGGTTCAATTTCTTTATAATAAACATCTGGTTGAATTTCATCAGGAAGCAGAATCATTACAACATCCGCTTCTTTTACAGCATCAGCTACTGGCATAACTTTAAATCCATGTTTTTCTGCTTTTTCCCAAGATTTACTGCCTTTTCTTAAACCTACGACCACATCCACACCACTATCTCTAAGATTAAGTGCGTGAGCATGTCCCTGACTTCCAAAACCAATCATTGCAACTTTTTTATTTTTTATAATATTTAAGTCACAATCTTTATCATAATAAATATTTAAACTCATAAAATCTCCTTTTTTTTGCAATTATAACAAATAGATAATAAAATCTGTTATAATTTTTGATGTAGTTTTTTTAAAAGGCATTAAATGAGGATAATATTAATTGTTTTGATTACTTTTTTTATAAATCTTCATGCTGATGATTTAAAAAATAAAAATATTGTTTATCTTTTTAAACATCATTATTATTCATATCTATGTAAGCATAGATGGGAATATATTAATAAATATGTAGGAAAAAGAGAAGATTTATTGTCGATAGTAGCATATGCCTGTTTGAAAAATCATTATTTAATATATGCTCTTGATTTAGCAAAAAATTTAAGATATACAAAAGAAGGAAGAATCAATTCCACATATATTATCTCTCTTTTTACTATAAAAAATTTTCTTATGAGATATATTGAAGATGGTTTTGACATTTCAATAATCCAAATACCGAATATCGAATCAGATGATTTAGGAAAGATTTTTATTCTTACTAAAAAACAAAAACCGCAAGTAAAAAAAGGAACATTTGATTTAACCATGAAAGATTATAATATTTCAGTTAGTTATGATATAAAAACAACCGAAATTTTACTAACTTATTTTAAAGATGATAAAGTTATAAAAAAGGAACGATATTGGTAATTGGTGAAATATTAGTCAAAAAAGGTATTATTACAAAAGATCAGTTGAATAAAGTACTTAACTATCAAAAGAATCATCCAGATAAAAAATTAATGGATATACTTTATGAAGCTAAAATGATATCAAAAGATTTATTTTTGAAAATTTTGGCTGAGGAACTTGGTGTAAATTATATAAAAACCCTTGATAATATAAGATTAAGAAATATAAATATTCCTGTTACTATTTTAAAACAGACACAAGCTGTGCCATATAGTGTGGGTATAGATGAAGTAAAAATTGCAATGACCAATCCTCTTGATTGGAATGCACAGAGTTATTTTAAAAGATTTTTTCCCGATAAAAAGATTGAGTTTTTATTGGCACATAAAGAGGATATACAAAAAGCTCTTAATATTATAGAAAACAGAGTTAAATTAAAAAGTCTTGTTGAAAACGTAAAAAAAGAATTAAAAGGTGCTGAATCAAAAGGAGAATCTGCTATTTATCAATTGATGATATATATTATTAAAAATGCAATTATTAAAAATGCAAGTGATATACATATAGAAGCAGAAGAAGATGGTGCAGTTGTAAGATTTAGAACATTAGGAAAACTTAGAGAATTTATTGATTTTGATTATGAAATATTTAACGCAATTGATTCGAGGATAAAACTTGAAGCAAAAATGGATGTAAGTGAAAAAAGAAAACCTCAGGATGGTAGATTTTCATTAAAAATAGATGGGAATTCTTTTGATTTTAGGGTATCTACATTACCTACTATTTGGGGAGAAAGTATTGTTATTAGAATACTTGATAAAAGAAATATTCTAAAAAAACTTGATGATATAGGAATTACATCAAAGAATTTAAATCTATTTAGAAAAGCATTAAATAAACCAAATGGAATTTTTTTAGTAACTGGTCCTACGGGAAGTGGTAAATCAACTACACTTTATGCTTCACTCAATGAAATAGCTAGACCAGATGTTAAAGTTATTACTGTTGAAGATCC
>JALWNI010000090.1 GCA_027083695.1 Nautiliaceae bacterium
TTCCGGTTTTTTTCTTAAATTCTTCAAGTTTCACTTCAGATTTTGCAAGTTCTTTTGTGATTTTATCAAGCTGTTTTGTTACGAATGCAAGAAGCTGAGAAGCCTGCTGTGTTTTTTGCTTGATAGTATCTTTTATAAAAGTTTTGGCTATAAGATTGGTTATTAAAGCATCTCTTTGAGGGACATTATCAATATATTCAATATTTATCATATTAACTTTTTGTCCCATTCTTGAAACATTGAGATTTTTTTGTATATTTTGAACCAAATTTGTAAATTTTTGTTTTATATAAATATATTTACCATATTTTAATGGTTTTATTTTATAAATAATGATATCAAAAGCATTGTTTTTTATCTCTTTTCCAAAATTTGTAAGCAGTTCTATATCAATTTTTTTATTTGTCAAAGGATCAGAATATTTAACAATCAATTTAAAAGAATTCTTTCCTACAGGTACAATTTCAAAAGGAATCCCCTCACCCATTTTTAAAACAACTTTAAAAGGAGGATTGCCGTAAAGTTCAAATTTTTTAAATTTATTTATTGCAAAAAATCTCTCTTGAAAGTTTTGATTTTTTATCGCACTTGCTATCATATATCTGGATTTGATAATCGCCACATCTGTATCCACTTCATCGCCTGCGCCTACGCCAAGCGCCTGTGAAAGTATGTCACTGCCACCCCCGGCACTGTTTGCCTCGCCTATTTCTACAGTTGCATTTGTTTTATAATATGAAGTTGCAAGATATGAATAAACAAAAGCCCCGGCAGTAAATAGAACAACTATTAAAACAATCAAAAATTTATACCGTTTCAATAAATAAAAAAATTCTTTTAAATCAAAAAAATCTTCCTGTTTAATGTTTTCCATTATTCCCCTTTTTCATCCGTTATTCTCTAAGAGTTTTTACATTAACCATGCCGTTTAGTATGCTGTTTACGAAATCGATAACAGGCTGAATACCAAATATTCTGATATCAAGAGGTTTAGACTTGATAGGTGTTACATAAACTATTTCATTCGGTTTTAAGACGAGTTTATTTACATCGCTTGGTTTGAGTTTTGTCAAATCCACTATTTTCATAGTAGGATGAGACCAGTCACCTGAGATAATTTTTATTTCATTTCTTTTTGCCTTATCTGTAAAACCTCCGCTGTCACTTATAGCTTCAATAAGACTAATAGTATCTTGCGGCATATTTATAACTCTTGGTTGTTTAACTTCACCTAATACGTAAATTTTTTTGCTGACATCATCTACTTTTACATATGGTTTTTTTATATATTTGGCATACTCTTTTGTAAGTTTCTCTTCTGCCTGCTGGGCTGTAAGACCTGCCACTTTCACACTTCCTATAAGAGGAAGATTCACTGTCCCGTCGGGATATACAAGAGTACCTTTAAGATTAGTACCGTTTGTCGTATCATTTATAACTGAACTAAGTTCAGGGTGATTGAAAATTATTATATTTAGCCTGTCCTGAGGCTGGATTTTATATTGATAAACTGTTTTTTTTTGAGGAATTTTATATCCTATTTCGGTTAATTCTTTTTTTAGATTATATTCATCCTGCTGCTGTTTAAACAAAACAAGACTGTCATCCACACATCCTAAAAAAAATATAGCAGAAAAAAATAATAAAAACCCCCTCATGTCAATCCTTATATTTATACTTTTACTCAGGTCAAAATTATATTATAATTTCACTTGTTTTAAAAGGGGGAAGGATGAATATTTACATTACGGGGAATAACTATATCAAACTTACTTCAAATGACATAAAAAATATTGAAACACACCATCAGCTTGTAAATTCTCCTGAAAAAGCAGACCTGATTGTCTCCAATCAACCTATAAAAATTGATAAACCCGTAATAACAATTGAAGATTTTTTTGAAAAATATTTACACAAAATATATATTCCGATAGATTGCAGTTTTTGTGAATATCTTAATGATATAAAACCCTATACAAAATCCCAATATATTATAAAAAGAATGGTAGATTACACAATTTCTGTTCCTTTACTAATAATCAGTTCTATTATCATGGCTTATTCTGCTTATAGAATAAAAAAAGAATCTCCTGATGGCCCTATAATATTTAAACAAACAAGAATAGGTAAAAACGGTAAATCTTTTACCTGTTATAAATTCAGAAGTATGAGAACAGATGTTGAATTTTTTGATCACTACACACAAGAAAACGACCCAAGAATTTTTCCTTGGGGTGAAATCATGAGAAAAACCAGAATAGATGAATTACCCCAACTTTTTAATGTATTAAAAGGAGATATGCATCTTATCGGTCCAAGAGCGGAGTGGGATGAGCTAGTAAAACAGTACGAAAAAAAATGGCCTTATTATCACCTAAGACACATAAACGCTCCGGGAGTCACAGGATGGGCGCAGGTAAATTATCCTTATGGAAAAGATTTGGAAGATACACGCCAAAAACTTATGTATGATTTATATTATTTCAAAAATTGGTCATTAGGACTTGAAATCAAAACAATATTTAAAACCGCAATGGTTATGATAGGGAAAAAGGGATTATGAAGTTTTAAATTTATAAATAATCATATCTTTTAAAAAGATAGGTGTTGATACAAAGTTCCTTTTCCATAATCTTTTAGGTTCTTTCAAAAATCTTGGCAGCCATTCTAAATGCATTTTTATCCAAAATTCAGATGGCCTTTTTACTGTCCCTGCATAAAAATCAAAAACTGCCCCTATACATGAAGCAACTTTAAAATTAATTTTATCTTTATTTTCATAAAGCCATTTTTCCTGTTTTGGTGCAGTCATTCCTACGAATAAAACATCTGGATTAAATTTATTTATTTCCTCGATTATTTTTTTATTATCTTCTTCATCAAATACTGGTTTAAAAGGAGGAGAATAAAACTCTGCTTTTACATTTGGAAATTCTTTACTTAATCTTTCTTTTATTTTTGATAGTGTATTTGGCGATGAGCCCATATAAAATACTTTACCTCCTGACTTATTTAATTTATTTAACAAATCCTGATGAACATCAAATCCGGCTATTTTTTTTATCTTTTTATTATGGATAAAATTAGCAGCCAAAACAATTCCGCTTCCATCAGGAACTAACAAATCGGAACTTTTAAGAGCCTCTTGAAAAAGTTTATCTTTTTTAGCCACTACATAAGAGTGAGGATTTATAGTATTTATTATAAATTTATCCTTATCTTCAATAGAAACTTTTTCTAAATCATCTACAAAAACATCAAATCCCATAATATCTAAAGTTTCAAACATTTTCTCCCTTTAATATATTAATTAAGTTTTCTTCAAATTTATCAAGAGTAAAATTTTCAAGATATCTTTTTCTACAATATTTAGCGCTTTTTTCATTTATAAAATTTTCAAGAGCAAAGTTAAAAGCCTTTTCCAATTCATTTAAATCCTCCACAATTACTCCGCTTTTTTCATCCAAAATATATGGAATTGAACCTTCATTAGTTGATACAACTGGTACTCCAAAAGATAAAGATTCCAAAATAGACAAAGGAAACGCATCATTTTTACTTGGATATAAATACAAATAAGAATTTTTCCATAGATTATTTTTTGTTTTACCTGATACAAATCCATGGTATTTGACATTATCCAGATTATTTTTATTTATAAAATCAAAAAAATATTTTTTATTTTTTTTACTCTTTAAACTTTTTTTTATATT
>JALWNI010000091.1 GCA_027083695.1 Nautiliaceae bacterium
ATCCACAGCTCTTATTGCAATGTAGCTTCCATTTTGTAATTTAACAAAACCATTTTCAATCATCTCCTAACTCCTTTCAAATTTAAAATTTAATTTTTTTTTCAATTTGTTTTAAAATAGGAAATTCATCAATTATTTTTCTTGAAGACAAGATGTTATTCATTACTAATGAAATATTTTTTGAAGAATTTTTTTTAATTTCCAAATCTTTCAATTCTTCATAAACTTTAAAGGCATAAATCTCTGTTTTAATAACCCCGTCTTCTTTTACAATCAAATCAAAATGATTTCTAACTTCTGTTAATTCAACTTCAAATTTTATGGCTTTTTCAGTTGCCATAAATTCTACAACCATTCTTTTTCTATAATAAGTAATATTCATAGCTAACTCCTTTCTAAATTATTTTACTTAATTTTTTTGAGTTTCAAGTTTTTTATACCAAACTTTTTTTTCTTTTGAAAATTTAAAACCTAATTGTTTTAAGATTTCTCTATTTTGATAAATAGCACCTTTTACTTTTTCTTGTGCTTTAACAAACCCGTCTTTCTCAACTAATTCAATCCCAAGAGCCTCAAGAGATTTTTCATCTGCTTGTGCTTGAGGTTGAGGTTTTTGGGTTTGTTTTTGAGGTTTTGGGCTTGGATATTTTTCAGCGGCGTCTGTGTCTTCTTCGCTACTGATAGCAAAGAGACTTGAAATTGCATATCTTCTTAAATATGTAATACCAGCTCCTATGCTTTGGTATGAGTTCATACCTTTAAGCTCTGTTATAGGGGCTTCCGCACTTGTTTCAATCCATTCGCCGCTTATATGAGTAAGAAGAGTTTTTACAGCTACAAATCCCGCTTCTCTGTCAATTTCTTGGCTTTGAATAAGTGATAAGCCGTTTTTAGCAAGAAGCGGTCTTATAGTTTTTAATACCTCATCAAGAGTTACATATTTATACCCAAATCCTTCACTGTTTTTATTTACATCTTTAACCTCGGCAATTACTTTATTAAGTGCTACACTGATATTTTTAATTTCATTTGACATTCTCATTTCAAACTCCTTTCAAATTTTTTTCTACTTCTTCAATTAATTTTTCAATTTCTTTTATTTCATCAGAAATATCATCTGCATATTCGTAATTTCCTAAATTAATTAAGAAATCTACAATATCATAAAGAGCATATACTCTATTTTTTAACTCTTTTATTTTTTCCATACTAACTCCTTACAAAAGTTCCATTTGTCTTTTGAATTTATAAATTCCTGTAATAATCATTCCTAAACCTACTATTGTTAAAGTAATTCCCATTTCAAACTCCTTTCAAATTTTTTTGTTTTTTTTAAATTTCTAACTCCTTTCAAACAAAAAGAAACTATTTGATTTTTAAACTCCCTTTTCTTGTGATAGTTTTGCCGAATTTAACAATTAATTCTTCATAAAGTTCGGGAGCTTCTTCTTTGAGTTTTTTAGTATCAAGAGAAGTGAAAGAACTATCAGCACTTAAAGACACTACATAATCAGCAACTTTAGCTTTTTTGATACCTTTTACTTTAAAAAAGTTTTCAATATCGGCTTTGATTGCTTTTATTTGGGCGTCTAATTCTTTTTTTTGTGCTTCAAGCTCTTTTAAAGTCTCAACACTAAAAATAATTTCATCATTTTCAATTTCTTCTTCAATCTGATTAAAAAGAGGACATTTGTTTTTAAAAGGACAACTACTGCAATACAACTGCTCTTCCGGCTCTGGCAATTCATCGGTAAGCATTGCATTTGCAAGTGCTTCCGCTTTTTTTAAAGCCACATTAAACAAATTCTCATCAAATTCAACAGGAAACTCCATTAAATTACCGCTATTGAGGTCTAATGCAATAATATAACCTCTAACATTTTTTCCAGCGGTTTTTTTAAGAAGTCCCATTTGAAATTGAATTTGTAAGAGCCAAGAAGAGTAAGGTGTTTCAAGTGTCCTATTTGTAGTTTTTACTTCTAAAACTACAAGCTCACTTTTTGTTTCAATAACAAAATCCAAGTGAGCTTTTACAGGGACACCTAACACCTCATCAATTATTTCGTATTGAGTAGTGTAATTAAGTCTTTTTGATTTGAGAGCTTTTTCAATAATTTGCTCTGCAATATGCCCTCTTTCAAAGATAAGAAGTTTATTTAACTCATATTCAACATTTTCTTTTTTTGAAAAATAAGCGTTAAGAAGACAGCCTGAAATATCACTTGCACCGATATAATCGGCTCTGTTACCAAGTGTATTCTCAGTCTCTTCTTTACTAACTTTTGCTAACTCCATTTCTAAAAATTCTTTAAATGCCATCATAAGCCTCCTTTAATTTTTTTTTCGGAACAAAATTCCGTCGGAGGCTACGATGGCACTCTGCCCCGCAAGGGAGCTACGAGTGCAAAAGGGATAAACCCTCATCGTAGCCCCCTGCGGAGCTTTGTTAAGCTATTTTAATTTCTTTGCCATTCATACTATAAGGTTTTCCATCAATTACAACTAAATCTCCGTAAAGATACTCTTCAATAAGGTCTGATGGAATACCTGCTTTTTCAGCTTCGTATGACATTTGTAAATACCAAAGATTTTCACTTAATCCACTATTAGTAATTCTTTCATCAATTTTTTCTAAAGTTTTGAGGTATTTAATCCATTCTCTTTTCATTCTAACTCCTTTCTAATTAAGATAAGTTTCAATATCTTCTTTTGTAAATGCAACTTTTTCATTTTCAAGTTTATTTAATGCAAAACTTTTGAAATAGTCTTTCCATTCATCCTCATCTATACAACCTGCAACCTCTAATGGTTGCACCTCTAATGTTTCAATTTCAACTAATTTCTCATACGCTTCTTTATTTGTATAGACTTTTTCTTTTCCACTTAAAGTTTTTACTACATACATTTCAAACTCCTTTCAAATTTTTTATTTAAAGATTTAAAGAGCCGAAGCTCTTATCTAAGAATTTTTCTATAAACTTTTACAATTAACATTATCGCAAACTGGAACGGATTAATTAAATTCATCCACCAATATTTTGCATATTTGCTTAAAAACAATCTGTAATAAGCAATCCTATTGTATTGCAAATCTGCTAATGTCATACAACCAATAAATGTTACCGCAGTTATAATAAAGAAACTAAATAAAGCCATTTCAAACATATTTAGTTTCCAATATAGAAAATCAGCTTTGCCACTTAACAAAAAGTAAAAAAACGGAATAACTACACTAAAAGTTAAATTAAATAAAATTTTTTTTCTTTCCATAACTAACCCTTTTCTAAAAATTTTCAACTTTTGCTAAAAAGCCATTGCAAACCCCTTTCAAATAGGCAATAAATGCCTGTATTTAGGATTATCAAATTTAACATCCAAATTTAATGATTTTAAAAAAAATGAAGTATAAAAAATCTCTCCAACCCGCCTCGGGGAGGTAGTGTAAGGGCACACTACCCCTGTTTGCTATTCTCACCGCTTTTGCGGTGGAATAGCCTTCTCGGGCAATCCCCGAGGCATCCTACCAAAGCTCTCCTAGCGGAGAGCCTTCCTAAACCCACTTGCTTCCGCAGGTTGTGGAAATCCACAACCATACGGGGCGGGAGGAGGCGTGGGTCGCCTCTTATTCTCCTACCCTTTGCCTTGCCCTGTCGGCAAGGTCACACGCAATAAATGCGTG
>JALWNI010000092.1 GCA_027083695.1 Nautiliaceae bacterium
GTTTAATAGTAGGTATCATTAAAGCATATCCCACACCGCCGTTTTTTGCAGCTGATGCAATTTTACTTACACTTTCTGAATTTTTTATATTTAAATCAAAACTTTTAGGAACTTTTATTCTCATTTATTTCCTTTTTTAATATAATTTTAGCTAAAAAGAGTAAATATGGGAATTTGGTTTATAATTAATTATATAATGCTTGCAACAATCGTTGCTTATTTTGCATACAGACTTGGATATAATATGTGGGTTTTCGGACTAATTGCACTATTTCTTTCACCAGTTGTCGGATTTTTATTTTTAGCTATATGGGATTATTATCAAACTTATATAAAAGGAATGAGATGAAAGAGAAATATTTAAAAATTTTAAAAGAGAGCTATTATAATTTAACAAAGAAAGATGAAAAAAATTTTAGTGAAATTATGAATGATGAAGGGCTTGGTAAATGTAAACCGATTTTTAATTTATATGCGTTTATATTTGGTTGGTTTTATTTGTTATATAGAAGAATGGTTACAGAAGCTTTTGGGGTATTGATTTTTTCTCTAATGATAGGATATATATTTGCTTATGCAAAAATTCATCCATTGGTCGTTTTAGTTAGTATATTTTTAACCAATTCTTTATTAAGTGGATTTTGTTATTATTTTTTATATTTGAATAAATTTTCAAGAGATATTGAAAATTGTGGAGAGTTTAATACTGATATTGAATGTATGAAAAAAAGGGCAAAACCGAAAATTTCATATGTGATTTGGGCAGTGATTTTGATATTGATATTTATTTGGCCATGGTTATTTGCCCTTATTACAGGAGATAAGCTGCATGGATAAAATCTGTCATTATTAAATCTTACGGACAAACTAATGCAAAATTGGGATTATTTAAAAAATAAAATGATATAATTTCGTAAAAAAAGGTTTTTCATGAGAAAAGTGCTTATAGTAGGAAGCGGGGGCAGGGAATATTCTATCGGTTATTTTATGAAAGACGAAGCGGAAATTTTTTATGCACCCGGAAATGGTGCGACAGACGAGTTTGCTACAAATATAGATATCAAAGATTTTGAAGAACTTGCAAAATGGGCAAAAGAGAATAAAATAGACTTAACGATAGTAGGGCCGGAAGCCCCTTTGGTTGATGGTATTGTAGATGTGTTTAAAAAACACGGCTTAACTATTTTCGGACCGAATAAAGATGCGGCAAGACTTGAAGGAAGCAAAGTTTATATGAAAAACTTCCTAAAAAAATACAATATTCCAACGGCAAAATATATAGAAACAGATGATATGCAAAAAGCTTATCAATTTATTGAAAATATGGATAAAACACCTATTGTTGTAAAAGCAGACGGGCTTTGTGCGGGTAAAGGAGTTATTATTGCTGAGAGTAAAGATGAAGCAAAAAAAGCCGTTGAAGAGATGCTAAGCGGAAAGGCTTTTGGCGAAGCTGGAAAAAAAGTGATTGTTGAAGAGTTTTTGGACGGGTTTGAGCTTAGTATGTTTGCAATATGCGACGGGAAAGATTTTGTTCTTTTACCTGCGGCTCAGGATCATAAAAGACTGCTTGATGGTGACAAAGGCCCAAATACCGGAGGAATGGGCGCTTATGCTCCTACACCTCTTGCAACTGCTGAAATTTATGAAAAAGTAAAAGAAAAAGTTATAAAACCAACTCTTAAAGGAATGCAAGAAGAAGGAAATCCTTATGAAGGTGTTCTTTTTATAGGTCTTATGATTGTGGACAACGAGCCTTATGTGCTTGAATATAATGTAAGATTTGGTGATCCTGAGTGCGAAGAACTTATGGCTCTTATCGATACAAGCATTTATGATATGTTTTATAACGGAGCTACTAAACAGCTTGATAAAATTGATGTTAAAATAAAAGATATGGTTGCCGTTGGAGTAGTTTGTGCAAGTAAAAATTATCCATATTCTAGCAGCGAACCGGCTGTTATTACTGTCGATGATTTGAGTGATACGAATGGTTATATAGCATATGCGGGAGTTAAGAAAATTGACGGAAAACTTTATGCGACAGGCGGAAGGGTGCTTGTATGTGTGGGATTTGGAAAAGATGTAAAAGATGCAAGAGATGAAGCTTATAAAATAGTTGACAAAGTACATTTTGAGGGCAAAAAATATAGAAGTGACATTGCATATCAGGCTTTAAAATATTAATTTGGGATTTGAAATGAATGATTTAGAAAAAAAATTGGAGAGAGAAAATTTAAAAATTGCTTCTTTAAAAAAAAGAATTATATCAATGACAATTGATGATTTATTAATATCTTTTTTAATTTTTTTTAGTTTCGTTAATGAGTTTATGCAAGCAAAAACTTTTCAACAAATGATTATCTTAACTGATAGACTATTTATATATATTTTTATAGCTTATACGCTTTATCATTGGATATTTATTGCTTTATATGGTAAAACGATTGGTAAGATGATTATGAAAATTAAATGTATTGATACAGAAACTCTTAATAAACCTGATTGGTTTAGAAGTTTATTAAGAAGTATAGTAAGAAATTTTGATGAAATGTTTTTTTATGCCGGTATGATGGTTGCTATTTTTGATTCTTATAACAGGGCATTGCATGATATAATTGGGAGATGCGTAGTTGTTGAAGATAATTAGTTTATTGTTTTTGGCAGTATTTGCATTTGCAGATATTTTAAAAATCTATGCCAAAAGTGCAAAAGAAGAGCATAATATTATTTACCTTCAAAATCCCTATTTAATTTATAATGATGAATTTTTTATTCAGGCAGATAAAGCAATAATAAAAGATAAAAGACATGCGGTTTTTAAAGGGCATGTTCTTTTATTTTATAAAAATAGTGTATTAACTTCAAATAAAGTGGAAATAGTTACAAAGAATAATATAAAAATTAATTACTCTTTTTATTATGATAGAGATTTGGATTTATGGTTTAAAAATAAAATTGCAAATATAAAAAATCAAAATATTTTATATTTTAAAAATACTGTTTTTAGTAGTTGTTGCATTAACAATCCAGATTGGTTTATTTATGCAAAAAGCGGTAGTTTTAATAAAAAAACGAAATATATTAAACTTTATAATTTAACGCTTTATATTCATAATGTTCCAGTGTTTTATTTCCCTTTTTTCTTTAATTCATTAAATAAACAAAGAAGAAGTGGTTTGTTAAGACCTTATGTAGGCTTTTCTGCAAAAGAAGGATTTTTATATTCTCAACCTATATATTTCGCTACTTCATTAAGAACAGATTTAGAACTTGATCCTACCATTAGAACTAAAAGAGGTAGAGGAATATATTCTACATTTAGGTTTGTTGATTCTCCTTATTCATTTGGAATATTAAAAAGTGGAGTGTTTTGGGATTGGAATAAATTTTTTTATAAAAACAATCTTGCTCATAAAAAACACTTTGGTTATCAATTTAATTATAAAAGAGATAGAGTATTTGGTGATGATAAACTTTATATAGATATAAATTATGCAAATGATGTTGATTATTTTTATTTAAATCCTCAAAATTATACTTTTGATAAAACATACTTAACCGATAAGATAATTACATCCAAAATAAATTATATAAAAGAGTTTAAAAATTCAGTTTTTGGAATTTATAATAGATATTACATCAATA
>JALWNI010000093.1 GCA_027083695.1 Nautiliaceae bacterium
TAATATCGGGTTTTGAAATTTGAATATAAAAAAAAACCAAACTTATAAAAATTAAAAAGGATAGAAAATAAATTAAATATTTCATTCTGAAAGTTTAATTCTATCCCCATTTATTTCAATAATTTTACCTTTAAAAGTATCTCCTATATTATATTCATTTTCATAATCTTCTTTTCTCACAAGCGCTTCAACATCACCTAAATCTACGAACATTCCAAAATCAGTAATATATTTTACAGTGCCTTCTATTTCATCTCCAATATTCTTTTCTTTTGCAAAAATTTCATATGGATTTTCAATAGCATCTTTTCTTGAAATTATTACTTTATTTTCATCTTCATTAATAGTAATAACTTTAAATTGAGCTTTATCGCCTATTTCAAATATTTCATTTGCTTTTTCACCTTTTTTAAATGAGACAAATTTATTTGGAAGTAAAACGCTAATACCATCAATCTCTACAAAAGCACCAACATTGATAAATTTTGTAATAACTCCCTCAACAATATCTCCTGCTTGATATTTTTGGGCAAATATACTCGCAGGTTTAGTTAAAAGATTTTTTCTTGTAACTCTTAACTTTTCTTCTTCTGGATTTATTTCAACTATTTCTACTTCTATTTCATCTCCAAGTGATAAATCATTAATACCATCCCAATTTATTTCGCTTATATGTAAAAAACCTTCTACGCCATTACCAATATCGACAAATGCCCCATATTCAGTAATATGTGATACAGTCGCTTTTATTCTATCTCCTACATTTAGATTTTTTACTTCATCCCATGGATTTGGCAATGTTTTTTTAATAGAGAATACTCTTCTCTCAGGATCTATTAACACTACTTCTATTCTATCGCCTTCTTCAAAATACTTTCTATGGTCAATTTTTTTATAAAAAATTTCTTCTTTTGGAACAAAACCACTAATTCCATCAATATCTATAACTAAACCATTTCTTTTTATTTTACTAACCGTAGCATCAATTACTTTATCTTTTAATTCTTCTAATTTCTTTTTTATATCATTTAAATAGGCTTTTCTATCCACTACAACTGAATTTTGTTTAAATTCTTTAACTTTTGCCTTAATATTTTTACCAATAACACTCTCATCTTCTTTTAAACCACTTAGGCTTTTTGGTAAAAAAAACTCAACATCATCCTTATGACCTAAAAAACCACCTTTAATTAGTTTTTCGATTTGAAATTCAACTACATCACCTATTTGTAAATCTTTCATGTTATATCCTTTATTTTTGATATTATTTTCTCAACCAACCATTCAGGTGTACTAGCACCAGCGCTTATACCACAAATTTTTTTATTTTTAAACCACTCTTTTTTTAATTCTTCTGCACTCTCTACCAAATAACTTTCAGTATTTTCTTTCGCAATATTATATAACTGTTTAGTATTTGATGAATTTTTTCCGCCTACTATTATCATAATATCAGCCTCACGGCTAAGCTCTCTTACAGCATCTTGATTTTCGAATGTTGCATTACAGATTGTGTTAAATACTCTGACTTCTTTATAATTTTCAATCAAATAACTTACAATTTTTAAATAATCAGAAATTTTTCTAGTAGTTTGAGCTACTGTTGCGATTTTATCTCTTAATTTTATATTTTTTAATTCATTTTCATTTAAAACAACATAAACACGATTATGAACACTATAACTTTTAACTCCTTGAATTTCAGGATGTTTAACATCTCCAAAAATTACAATGTCATATCCTTCCTCACTCATTTTTTCTACAATTTCTTGTGGTTTTTTTACAAAAGGACAAGTAGCATCAATTACTTCAATATTTTTTTTCAGTAATTCCTGATATTTATCTTTTGGAATACCGTGTGTTCTAACAATAACTCTTTTTACATTATTATCTACTTCATCAATTGAATTTACAAATTTAACATTATACTTTTTTGATAGTCTATTAATTTCCAAAGGATTGTGAATTAAAGGTCCAAGCGTCACAGCATTTTTTGAATTTTCTGCTATTTCAACCGCTCTTTTTACTCCAAAACAAAAGCCGTAACTTTTAGCTTTTTTAATCAGCATCAATTATCCTATAATCAGCAATTTTTTTGAATAAATTAAAAAAATTCGGAAATGAAGTATTGATACTTTCGGCTTTTGTTATCTCCATCGGAGCTAAAAGACCTAGAATTGCAAAACTCATAGCAATTCTATGGTCTCCAAATGAGTCTATTTTTGCTTCTTTTACTTCTCCTCCAATTATTTCATATCCATCCTCAAATTCATACGCTTCAATCTCGCATTTTCTTAAATTTTCGACAACTGCTTTTATTCTATCAGACTCTTTAACTCTGAGTTCTTTTGCATTTCTTACAATACTTTTACCATTAGCAACTGCCATGGCTATTGAAAGTGCAGGAAGTTCATCTATAAGCCAAGGAATATTTTGAGAAATTTCAATACCTCTTAATTCTGTCCCCTTTACAACTATATCACCAATTGGTTCATATTTGTTA
Organism: Nautiliaceae bacterium; assembly: GCA_027083695.1. Lineage (GTDB taxonomy): Bacteria > Campylobacterota > Campylobacteria > Campylobacterales > Nautiliaceae > JALTBU01. Next base: position 2,504 of record JALWNI010000093.1, read on the forward strand.
TCTTTTAATAAATAATCAATTTCAGCACCCATTTTTTCCAATATTCTATAAGCTTCAATTCTGGTAGGATTTAATGTAACATTTTTAATAATAGCCTGTGATTTTGTAATAGCCGCTGCTACTGCAAAGAAAAAAGCACTACTTGGATCATTTGGTACTATAATATTTAATGGATTCAATTTCTCTTTTAAAGGATAAATTTCAATTTCGCACTCATTATTTTCATTTATTGACTGATTAATTTTAGCACCCATACCTTTTAGCATTCTTTCAGTATGGTCTCTACTCAAAAAAGGCTCTTTATAAAAAGATGGTTTATTTGCATACAATCCAGCAAGAATTAAAGCTGATTTTACCTGTGCAGAAGCAATAGGACTTTCATAATGAAAATTTTTTAATTTATTTCCCCTAATTGCAATAGGAGCAAGATTTCCATTATCTCTTGCGTCAATATCAGCTCCTATTTTTTTTAATGGATTTATTACTCTCTTCATTGGACGTCTTCTTAAATACTCATCTCCTGTTAAGACATAAAAGCCTTCATTGCTTGCTAAAAGTCCCATATAAATTCTTATGGTAGTACCAGAATTTCCGCAATATAAAACATCATCAGGCTCTCTTAATTTATCAGGTGCTTTTATGACTATTTCATCATCAATTTCTTCTACAACAGCACCTAATTTTTTTGCTATTTCAAGAGAATTTAGCGTATCTTCCGCTTTTAAATAATTCTTTATTCTATTTTCACCTTCTGTAAGAAGGGAAAATATAGCACATCTGTGAGAAATAGATTTATCGGCATCTACTTCAAACTCTTCATTAAACTTTCTACCTTTTACAACTTTTAGTATCATCTAAGTTTGATTCCTTTTCCTTCCAATGCTTTTAAAATTTTTTCCATTATATCATTAATTTCATTTTCTTGTAAAGTTTTATTCCCTTGAAGCTTAAATCTGACTGTTAATGAATTTTTATCTCCTAAATCATAAATATCAATAGGATAAAATTCTTTTAACTCTTCAATATTTAATTTTTTAATAATATCATAAATTTCTTCATAATTTATATTTTTAT
>JALWNI010000094.1 GCA_027083695.1 Nautiliaceae bacterium
AAAAAAAATAGTTGTAGTAGAACCAAATTTAGAAATCTTATTTATTGTATTAAATTTTATAGATTTTTCAGAAGAGATAATAAATAAAAAATTATTACTATTTTTAGAGGAAGACTTTAATTATCCAGAAGCAATAGATATTGTTTCAGATATTGATGTAATACTTTTTGTCAAAACATATGAATTACATATAAATACCCCTTATTATGAAAAAATATATAAAGATAAAATTCTTAAAACAAACAACCTTTTTATTAGAGCAATAAAACAGGCAATAATTAATTATGGAAATGATACTATTGATACATTAATAGGTATCGAGCATTCTATAAAAAATTTTCCCGAAATGCTTAAAAGACCTTATTTCAAATCATTGGTAGGCAAAAAAAATTCTGAGGTAGCAATTATCGTCTCAACCGGCCCTTCTCTTACAAAACAATTACCTATTCTTAAAGAAATTCAAAATTATGTAACGATAATAAGCGTTGATGCTTCCATGCCAATACTAGAAAAATGGGAAATAGTTCCTGATTTTGTAACAAGTTTAGAAAGAGTAAAAGAAACAGCAACATTATTTAAAAATACTTCCAAAAAATTTCAAGAAAAATTTATCACAATACATGCATCACTTCAACATGAAGATGTGCTTAAAAATTCTTATGGTAAAAAATTGCTTGTAATGAGAAGTTTTGCTTATAATAGATACTTTGAATTAGAAGAATATGGATATTTAGGTGTTGGAATGAGTGCCGCAAATATGGCATATGAATTAGCTTATATATTAGGTTTTAAAAATATTATTTTAATAGGTCAAGATTTAGCTTATGGAGAAAACGGCAAAAGTCATGCTGATGGACATCCTTATATGGAAAATTATAAAGAAACAGATATTTATGTACCTGCATATGGTGGAAAAGGAGTTGTAAGAACTAGCAAAGTTTGGAATATGTTTAAAAACTTTTTTGAAAAAGATATTGCTTATACATCTAAACAAGGAATAAAAACCTATAATTCAACAGAAGGTGGAGCAAGAATAGAAGGCGCAATAGAAATTCCTTTTAAAGAAATAATAAAACAAATTGTAAAACCTACCAAAAAAACAAAAATCAATATTAAAAGTCCTGCTCATAAAACTTATCTAAAAAATTTACAAAAAGCTTATAATAAAATATTAAAAATGTTAGAGATCGGTGAAAATACTCAAACAGAAGTAGAAAAATTATTTTTGAAAATAGCAAAAGAATTTGATAATTTAGTAAATTTAAATCAAACTCATAATCTTGAAAAAATTAACTTTGAATATCTTCAAAAACTTTCCAAAGAAATTGATAAAATAAAAACTTTAATTGAAAAAGAAGAATTTTTGGCCACATATGGAGAGACAATCACCTCATATATTATAAATAAAGAAACTGACCTTGCAAAAATTCAAGTTAAAAATCCGAAAAACGAAATTGAAAAAAAAGCACAATTAATAGATTGGATAATGAATCATAAAGAATGGCTATTTATGCTTGCAGGTAGTATAAACGCACAAAAAATTGTAATAAAAAGAGCGTTACCATATATTGAAAAAGAATTAAAAAAAAACAATCTTTTTTAATTTTTTTTGTATTTTACAAAAAGTGTCGGATATTTAAAATTACAATAAAAAAGCCCAAAAGGGCTAAATAATAGATTATTGAAGTAATCTCATAACATTTTTTTGTACTGCATTTGCTTGAGATAATGCATAGCTTCCTGATTGTGCTAAAAGATTGTATTTTTGGAATTTTGCAGTTTCTGCTGCAAAATCTACATCTCTAATTTGAGCTTCAGCAGCTTTTACATTAACTTGTGTTACTGTAATATTGCTTACTGTTGCTGTTAATTGATTTTCAACAGAACCGATATCTGCTCTAATTTTATCAAGTAATTTAGCTGCACTATCTGCTATATCCATAACAGCCATTGCACCTTTTAGAGTTGTAACCCCTGCACCAATACCGCTTGCAGCTTTAATGTCACCTGCAATTAAAGAGTTAGCAGCAGCACCAATTGCACTTGCTTGATTAACATTAAATTGACCTTTAATTGTTCTTAAATTAACAGTTTTTTGAGCAACTTGCCCATCTTTTAATCCCACTGTACTTAATGCAGTAATTCCACTACCTGAACCAAGACTAATTTTAATATCTCTTGCATCAAGTCTTGTAAAAGTTAATCTTCCTACAATTACATCGCTACCAGAACCACCGCTAACTTTTGCAAAACTTCCATCACCTAAAATAGTATGTCCAGAAGTTGATGCTGTATAAATATTAATTGCTCTACCATCTACACTTTTAAGATTTAATCTTCCTTGATCATCAACATATGCTTCAACACCTGTTTGATCTTTAACTGCATTAATAGCGTTTACTAAGTTACCATTTGAATCTGCTTTTTGAACAGTAATATCCCCGATATTTACACCATTAATTGTTAAACCGTGAATAGTACCTGATGCAATTTCATTTGCCCCTGTACCAGTAACTTGCCAAGAAGCTTTAACACCTGTTAAATTTGAGTTTTTATTAATTACAGCAGCTAATTGACCAATACCTGTTCCTGCACTTGTAGAAATTTTAACACTTTCAAGTGTAACATCTTTTTTACCGTCTACTGAAACGAATTTTAATCTTATGCTTTTTAACGCATCTGCACCTGTTGATACTGCAATAAAACCACTTGTTTCAAATCTTGTTGAACCTATTTTATCAGAACTTGTTGCACCAATATTTGCTGTTACTGTTTCATTAGCATAAGCACCAATTTGAAATTTTTGGTTAACAAAACTTCCACTAAGTAAGCTTTTCCCGTTATAAGATGTAGTTTCTGCAATATTGTCAAGTTCTTGCATTAATTTTGTTATATCTTGTTGTAAAGCTTTTCTTGTATCTGTTGTTTGTCCATCTTGTGCAGCTTCTGTTGCTTTTACTTTAATCGTATTAAGAATTTTAACTTGTTCATCCATTGCTTTATCAGCAATTTGCATAATAGCAATACCATCATTCGCATTTCTTATTGCTTGCCCCAATGAATCTGCTTGGTCTCTTAGTGAATCTGCAATTTGAAGACCAGATGCATCATCAGCAGCTTTGTTAATTCTAAGACCTGTACTTAATTTTTCAAGTGAATCAGAAAGTTTTCTGTTTGTTTCTTGTAATGCAGCATGTGCATTTAATGCCGCTACATTTGTGTTAATTCTTAATCCCATAACTAACTCCTTTTAGTTTTTGTAGCATCCTTGCTACTCATTAATATATCGGTATAAAAAAATTTTTATTTATATTTTTTTGTTATAATTTTTAAAATTTTAAGGTAAAAAATGCATTGTGAAGAAACCATTAATCGAATAGTGTCTTTATTAAAAAACGGAAATATTCCTGAGACGGATTTAAAAATTTATTTTTATAATTGCAAAAGTAAAAATGAAATAATTCAAAAGACTTTAAAAACACTAAATAATTATTACTCAAACGCTTCATCAGACGAAAAA